>JALWJU010000630.1 GCA_026997055.1 Paracoccaceae bacterium
GCCGCGCCTGCGCGAAGCGGCGCGCGCCGAAGAGGTGGTGGACCGCCTGCTCACCTATGCGCAGCGGATCGAGGGGCTTTTGCGCAACGCCTCCACCCATGCCGCCGGGGTGGTGATCGGCGACCGGCCGCTTGACGAGCTGGTGCCGCTCTACCGCGACCCGCGCTCGGACATGCCCGCCACCCAGTTCAACATGAAATGGGTCGAGAAGGCCGGGCTGGTCAAGTTCGACTTTCTCGGGCTCAAGACCCTGACCGTGATCCAGAACGCGCTCGACCTCTTGAAAGCGCGAAATGTGCAAGTGGACATCTCCCGTATCCCGCTTGACGACGAAAAAACGTTCGAATTGTATGCCTCGGCCAGAACCGTCGCCGTGTTCCAGGTGGAAAGCTCGGGCATGATGGACGCGCTCCGGCGCATGAAGCCCACCTGCATCGAGGATATCGTCGCCCTGGTCGCGCTCTACCGCCCCGGGCCGATGGAAAACATCCCCACCTATTGCGAGGTCAAGAACGGGCTCAGAGAGCGCGAATCGGTGCATCCGCTGATCGACCACATCCTCGAGGAGACCCAGGGCATCATCGTCTATCAGGAGCAGGTGATGCAGATCGCCCAGGTGATGGCCGGCTACAGCCTGGGCGGCGCCGACCTGTTGCGCCGGGCGATGGGCAAGAAGATCGCCGAGGAAATGGCGAAGGAGCGGCCCAAATTCATCGAGGGCGCGGCGAAGAACGGGGTTGATCGCAAGAAGGCGAGCGAGGTCTTCGACCTGCTCGAGAAGTTCGCCAATTACGGCTTCAACAAGTCCCACGCCGCCGCTTACGCGCTGGTCAGCTATCAGACCGCCTGGCTCAAGGCCAATTACCCGGTCGAATTCATGGCGGGCGTGATGAATTGCGACATCCACCTGACCGACAAGCTGGGCGTCTATGCCGAGGAACTGCGCCGCGGGCTGGGGATCGAGATCGTGCCTCCTTGCGTGAACCGCTCACAGGCGACGTTTTCGGTGGAGGACGGCAAGGTGATCTACGCGCTCGGTGCGCTGAAGAATGTGGGCGTCGAGGCGATGCGCCTGATCTGCGAGGCGCGCCGCGTGGAGGGGGGGGAGAAGCCCTTTGCCACGCTGTTCGACTTCGCCCGCCGGGTGGACCTCAGGCGCGTGGGCAAGCGCTCGCTGGAGATGCTGGCGCGCGCCGGGGCCTTTGACGTGCTGGATCGGAACCGCCGCCGGGTGCTCGAAAGCCTCGATGCGCTGGTGGCCTGGTCGGCGGCGGTGCATGAGAGCCGCGCCTCGGCTCAGGTATCGCTGTTCGGCGAGGCGGGCGAGGACCTGCCCGAGCCGCGCCTGTCGCGGGTCGAGGACTGGCCGGCAGCCGAGCGGCTCGCCGAGGAGCACCAGGCGGTGGGCTTCTACCTCTCGGGCCACCCGCTCGACGATTACCTGCCCGCGCTCAGGCGCCAGCAGGTGATGACGCTCGAGGAACTGCGGACCCGGGCCGAGCGCGCCCCGGTGATTGCCCGCATCGCCGGCACCGTCGCCGGGCGCCAGGAGCGCAAGTCGGCGCGCGGCAACCGCTATGCCTTCGTGCAGATGTCGGACCCGACCGGGCTGTTCGAGGTGACGCTGTTTTCCGAAGTGCTGGAAAGCGCGCGCGAGATGCTGGAGAGCGGGGCCAATGTGGTGGTGGGGGTCGAGGCGAGCCTCGAGGGCGACCAGCTGAAGCTGCTTGCACGCAGCGTGGCGCCGGTGGAAGAGGCGGTGGCCGATGCGGGCGGGATCAGTCTCAGCGTCTTCGTGGAGCGGCAGGAGGCTTTTTCGCCGTTGGCCTCGGTGCTGGAGCGAGAGGGGGGCGAGGTCGGGCGGCGGGTGCGCCCGGGAGCGGTACGCCTGTGGCTGGTGGGGGCGGATCTGCCCGGAGAGGTCGAGATAGAACTGCCCCGCCAATACCGGCTGAGCCCCCGGATCAAGAGTGCGCTGAAGGCCCTGCCCGGGGTTCTGGATGTG
>JALWJU010000631.1:0-3566 GCA_026997055.1 Paracoccaceae bacterium
GATGGACTACCGCCCGCTGCTGGGGACGGACGGGGAGCCGACCATTGGCGGCGTGGTGGCGGCCAATGTCTCGGGGCCGCGCCGGGTGCAGGTAGGGGCGTGCCGGGATTTTCTGCTTGGCGTGCGCTTCGTGGATGGGCGCGGGCAGGTGGTCGTCAATGGCGGGCGGGTGATGAAGAATGTCACCGGATACGATCTGAGCCGCCTGATGGCGGGCTCCTGGGGCACGCTCGGGGTGCTGAGCGAAGTGAGCCTCAAGGTGCTGGCCGCGCCCGAGGCGGAGGTGACGCTGGTATCCGCCGTGCCGACGGCGGCGGCGGGCGTGGCGCTGATGGCGCGCGCTCTGGGCACGCCTTATGAGGTCAGCGGCGCGGCGCTGGCCGGCGGGCAGGTGCGGCTGCGCATCGAAGGCTTTGGCGATTCCGTCGCCTATCGGGCAGGCGCGCTGCGGCAAGCGCTTGGCGGCGACTGGGAGGAGGTCGAGGGCGCGGCGAGCGCGGCTTTGTGGCGGGAGGTGCGCGACGTGGCGCCTTTTGCCGGGCGCGCAGGCGCGGTCTGGCGGCTGTCGCTGAAGCCTTCGGACGGGCCGGGCCTGGTGGCCGCGCTGGAGGCGCAGGGTCTTGCGGCGGAGGCTTTGTTCGACTGGGGCGGCGGGCTGGTCTGGCTTTTGCTCGACGAGGCGGAGGATGCGGGGGCGGCGGCCATTCGCGGCGAGATCGCCCGGCTCGGGGGGCATGCGACGCTGGTGCGGGGGAGCCGGGAATTGCGGGAGCGGGTTGCAGTATTTCAACCTCAGCCGGCGCCGCTGGCCGCTCTGGAGGCGCAGATAAAGCAGAAATTCGACCCGAGGGGGATCCTGAACCCCGGGCTGAGGGGGGCGTGAGATGCAGACATTCTTCACCCCCGAGCAGCTTCAGGACCCAGGGATCAAAACCGCCAACGAGATCCTGCGCGCCTGCGTGCATTGCGGCATGTGCACCGCCACCTGCCCCACCTACCAGGTGCTGGGCGACGAGCTCGACAGCCCGCGCGGGCGCATCTACCTGATCAAGGACATGCTGGAATCGGGCGGCGCGCCGCCTGCCGAAACCGTGCGTCATGTGGACCGCTGCCTTTCGTGCCTGTCCTGCATGACCACCTGCCCCTCGGGGGTGCATTACATGCACCTCGTGGATCTGGCGCGCGCCCATATCGAGAAGACCCACAAGCGGCCCCTCTTCGAGCGCGCCTTGCGCGCTCTGCTGGCGCGCGTCATTCCCTATCCGCGCCGCTTCCGGCTGGCGCTTTTGGGCGCGAAGATCGGCAAGCCCTTTCGCCGCCTGATCCCCGATGCGCGGCTGCGCGCGATGCTGTCGATGGCGCCCAAACGGATCCCGCCGGTCAGCCGCAATGACGACGCGCAGGTGTTCCCCGCTGAGGGGGCGCGCCGCATGCGCGTGGCGCTGATGACGGGATGCGCGCAAAAGGCGCTGGACACCGATATCAACGACGCCACCATCCGCCTGCTCACCCGCCTTGGTTGCGAGGTGGTGGTGGCCGAGGGCGCCGGCTGCTGCGGGGCGCTCACCCACCACATGGGCAAGGAGGCGCTGGCGCATGAATCGGCGGCGGCCAATATCCGCGCCTGGTCGCGCGAGATTGCCGGCGAAGGGCTCGATGCGATCGTCATCAACACCTCGGGCTGCGGCACCACCGTCAAGGATTACGGCCACATGTTCGCCAATGATCCGCTGGCCGAGGATGCGGCCCGGGTCGCCGCCCTGGCGGCGGATGTGAGCGAGGTGCTGGCGCGCCTCGACCTGCCCGAAGGCGGCGCGCCGCGCCTCAGGGTGGCCTATCACGCCGCCTGCTCCCTGCAGCACGGCCAGAAGATCACCGACCTGCCCAAGGCACTGCTCAGCCGGGTGGGATACGAGGTGGTGGAGCCGGCCAATGCGCATCTGTGCTGCGGCTCGGCGGGCACCTACAACCTGCTTCAGCCGGAGATTTCCGCCGAACTCAAGGCGCGCAAGCTGGCCACGCTCAAGGCCACCGAACCCGAGGTGATCGCCGCCGGCAATATCGGCTGCATGGTGCAGCTGGCCGAGGGCGCCGGGGTGGCGGTGGTGCACACGGTGGAACTGCTCGACTGGGCCACCGGCGGACCGAAACCGGCCAAGATGAAAGGCTGAGGGGAGGAGCGATTTTTCTGCGAAAAATCGGATCCACGCCATCCCGCCCGCCCCATTTTTTCCGCAATCCTTCCCCGGATCGAACCGGTTTCGTCATAAAATCGGCGATTCCCTTACCTAGTCCTTTCCCCGCAAGACGAGGGAGAGGCGATGTTCTTCAAGCTGAAACTGGCCGTGGCGCTGGCCGTCGGATATGTGCTGCTCACCCCGCCGAGCGAGGCAGGCACCTCGCCGCTGAAAAGCCTGGTGACGATGGATGACAGCCGCGGCTGGGAGGCCGTGGGGCGGCTCAACATGGGCCGGCGCTCCTTCTGCACCGGGGCGCTGGTGGCCGAGAACCTGGTGCTGACCGCAGCCCATTGCCTTTACGACCGCGACACGGGCGCGCGTATCCCGACCGAAGAGATCGAATTCCTCGCCGGCTGGCGCGGCGGGCGGGCCTCGGCCTATCGCGGGGTGCGCCGGGCGATCATTCACCCCGATTATGTCTTTTCCGATCGGAATGTGGAGCGTCGGGTGCGTCATGACCTCGCGCTTCTGGAACTGGAGCGGCCGATCCGTTCGGCCTCGATCCGCCCGTTTCCGGTCCATCCCCAGCCGGCAAAGGGGGCGGAGGTGGGGGTGGTGTCCTATGCCCTTGACCGGGCCGACAGTCCTTCGCTTCAGGAAAGCTGCACCATCCTGGCGCGCCAGTCCGGGGCGCTGATCATGTCCTGTTCGGTCGATTTCGGCTCGTCAGGGGCCCCGGTCTTCGTCATGGAGGACGGGGAGGCTCAGATCGTCTCGGTGGTGTCGGCCAAGGCCATGGCGCGCAACGTGCCGGTTTCGCTGGGCACGGCGCTCGAGCAGCCGCTGGCAGAGATGATGGAGCTGCTGGCGGCCAGAAACGGCCGCTTCAGCCGGCCCGAGCCTCTGGTCCAGGTGACGGCGCCCGGCGGCGACACGGGCACCGGCGCCAAGTTTCTGAGGCCTTGAGTTCAGGTCCCGTTGAGTGATGATCCCACGCGCGGAGGAAGCCGTGACCGGCCCGCCCGAAACCGGCCATGGAAGGCTTTCGCGGTTTCGCAGGTTTTGCGAGGGCTCCGAGCGGTTCTCGTGAAATGCTTTATCGGCAGCGTTCCGGAAACATGGCGGCGAGCCCCTCGGGGCTGGCCTCGGCCACGCCGCGCTCGGTGATGAGCCCGGTGACCAGGTGGCGCGGGGTGACGTCGAAGGCCGGGTTGCCGCCCGGGGTGCCGTCGGGGCTGATCTGGACCTCGGTCACGCTGCCATCGGCGAGCTTGCCCTGGACATGGGTCACTTCGCGCCCGTCGCGCTCCTCGATCGGGATTTCGGCGACGCCGTCCTTCACCGTCCAGTCGATGGTGGGCGAGGGCAGGGCGACGTAAAAGGGCA
>JALWJU010000631.1:3576-8924 GCA_026997055.1 Paracoccaceae bacterium
CTTGAGATAGGTGCCGATCTTGTTGCACACATCCCCGTGCGCCGTGGTGCGGTCGGTGCCGACGATCACCAGATCCACAGCCCCGTGCTGCATCAGGTGGCCGCCGGCATTGTCCACGATCAGGTGATGCGGGATGGCGTGGGAGTTCATCTCCCAGGCGGTGAGCAGCGCGCCCTGGTTGCGCGGGCGGGTCTCGTCCACCCAGACATGGATCGGGATGCCGGCCTCCACCGCGTGATACATGGGGCTGGTGGCGGTGCCCCAGTCCACGGTGGCGAGCCAGCCGGCATTGCAGTGGGTGAGGATGTTCACGGGCTCGCCCGGCGCCTTCTTCGCCGCTATTTCTCGAATGATTTCAAGCCCGTGGACGCCGATCATCCGGTTGATCTCCACGTCCTCGTCGCAGATCTCGAGCGCCCGGCGGTGGGCCGCTTCGGCGCGCTCGGCTTCCGGGAGCGGGCGCAGGAGCGAGCGCATCTCGTCGAGTGCCCAGCGCAGGTTGATCGCCGTGGGGCGGGTGGCGTGGAGCTCCTCCCAGGCTTCGTCGAGATTGGCATCCGAGGGGTCGCGCTTCATCTCTTCGGCGATGGCGTGGGCCGCGGTGGCCCCGATCAGCGGCGCGCCGCGCACCCACATGTCGCGGATCGCATCGGCGAAATCCTTGCGCGTCACCAGGTCCACCACGCGAAATTCGTGCGGCAGCCAGCGCTGGTCGATGATCTGCACCCGTCCGCTCGCATCGTCATACCAGATCGAGCGATAATGTCTGTCGCCTACCTTCATGCCCAGTCCCTCTTTTCGATTGCCCGGGCCAGCGAAAGCACGCTGTCCATGCCGGCAAATTCTCCACGCCCCACCGCCAGCGCCCGCGCCAGCACGAGCCCGCGCCCCTCGCAGGAAGCGCGCAGGGCCTCGTCCTCTATCCTGTCGTTTTCGGCGATATGTGCAAGGCTCAGCGTGCGGCGGATGATCTCGATGCCGGCAAAGCCCAGCGTGTCGCGCCAGATATGGGCGAGGCGCCGGGCGAGCGCCTGTTCGGCGCCCAGATGGTCGCCCTGATCCTCGAACAGGCTCGCCTGATAGAGGATGCCCTTGCGCTCGCTGCGCCAGAGCCGGCTGAACTCGGCCGCGAACACCTCCCAGATTTCGCCGATCACGCCAAGGATCCACTCCTGATAATCCCGGCGCGCCGCGTCATCGGCGATATGGCCGGGCATGGCGTAATAGGCCATGAAGAAATTGGCCATCAGCATGCCGATATCGAAGCCCATCGGCCCGTAGGTGGCGAATTCGGGGTCGATCACCCGGGTTTCGCGCTCGGTCACCATGATCGAGCCGGTATGCAGGTCGCCGTGCAGCATGGTTTCGGCATTGCTGGCAAAGGCGGCCTTGAGCTCCTGGGCGGCGATCTTGAGGTCGCTGTCGGCGCGCAGGCTGGCCACCAGCGGATCGAGGCCGGGCGTGTGGTGATTCATCTCCGCATCGAAGTAAGGGTCGGAAAAGACGAGGTTTTCCGTGATGTCGCAGAGCTCCACATTGCCGAGAAACAGCGCCGCGTCGGCCTTGCGCCCGGCCGTGTCCATACCGAGATCGGAGCCGCGAAACAGCGTGCGGGCGCAGAATTCTCCCATCCGCCGCGCAAGCCCCTCGATGCGCTCGCCCGCCATCAGCTTGTGGCGCAGGATCACATGCGGGCTGAGGAACTCCATCACGATCAGCGCCTGGTCCTCGTCGAAGTGATAGACCTCGGGCACCGAGCCCGGGTCGCGCGCGGCCTGGCGGATCAGGGCGTGATACTCGAAGAAGGCGCGCCTGAGCGGCAGCGGCCAGGCGTCGCCGACGAGGCGCACATAGGGCAGGGCCTGCTTGACGATCACCGCGCCCTGATCGGAGCGCACGATGAAGACCAGGTTCAGGTTGCCGTCGCCCACTTCGGCCACGTCCCAGCGGTCGGTGTCGCCGCCCAGCTTGCCGGTGATCGCGCCGACGCTGCCCAGCCGTGCGGCCAGGGTCTCGGTGGTCAGCGGTTCGTATGCGGTGCCTGCGGTCTCTGCCCTGTTGGCCATGCGCCCCTCCCGTAACGCCATCCTCGGTGCAGCATTATAAAGCGCGGATCAATTGTCAATACATGTTGACAATAGTTATTTCGCGGATAACACTTGCCGTCAAGGGAGAGGTGCGACCATGGCGGATGCGGCCATCGAAATCAGGGGGCTGACCAAGGCATTCGGGGCCAACCGCGTGCTGCGCGGCATCGACATGGCGCTGGCGCGGGGCGAGATCACCGTGCTGATGGGCGCGAACGGCGCCGGAAAATCCACTCTGGTCAAGGTGATCTGCGGCGTGCACCCGGCCGATGGGGGCGAAATCTTTCTCAACGGCGCCCCCTTCGCCCCGCGCAACCCGATCGAGGCGATCCGCGCCGGGGTGGTGACGGTGCACCAGAATATCAATGACGGGGTGATTCCCGATCTCGACGTGGCTTCGAACCTGCTGCTCGATTCGCTGGCCGAGCCGGGGGCGGGGTTCTTCCTCAAGGGGCGCGAGATACGCGCCCGGGCGCGCGAGGTGGCGGCCTCGATGGGGCTCGAGGTGGATGTGCGCCGCCCGGTGCGCGAGCTGCAGCTGGCCGACCGGCAGCTGGTGGCGATTGCGCGGGCAATGGCGCGCAAGCCCGAGCTGCTGATCCTCGACGAGCCCACTTCCTCGCTGTCGGCGGCCGAGGCCGAGCGGCTCTTCGCCCTGCTCGAGCGGCTGCGCGCGCAGGGGGTCGCGATCCTCTACATCTCGCACCGCACCTCCGATATCCGCCGCCTCGCCGACCGCATCTATGCCATGCGCGACGGCGCCATTGTCGGCCATTTCGCCGAAAAGCCGCTCGATTACGAGGCGGCGGTGACGGCGATGCTGGGCCAGGGGCTGGAGGAGATACGGCTCGACAACAGGCCCCCCGGCGCCCCGGTGCTGGAGCTCGAGGGCCTCGTGCTCGCCCCCGGCGCCCGGCCCATCGACCTCAGCGTGCACCAGGACGAGGTGCTGGCGGTGACCGGGCTGGTGGGCGCGGGCAAGACCCGGCTGGCCTCGGTGCTCTACGGGCTGGAAGCGCCGCTTTCCGGTACCATGCGCCTGGGCGGCGCCCCCTACCGCCCCACTTCGCCGCGCGCGGCCATCGACGCGGGCGTGTTTCTCTGCGCCAAGGACCGGGGCAGCAACGGCGTGCTGCATGACCATCCGCTCGATCGCAACATGAGCGTGCCGTTTCTGGAGAGGTTTTCGCGGCTTTCCTTCGTGCGCGCGCGCGCCGAAGCCCGCGCCGCGCGCGACATCATCGGCCAGCTGGGCATCGTCTGCCAGTCGGAAAAGGACGACATCGCCACGCTTTCGGGCGGCAACCAGCAGAAGGTCATGGTCGGCCGCTGGCTGGGACAGCCGAGCCGGGTGCTGATCCTGGACGAGCCGTTTCAGGGTGTGGACATCAAGGCCCGCCGCGATATCGGCGCCAAGATCCGCGAGACCGCCGGGGGCCGCGCCACCATCGTCATGGCCGCCGAGATGGACGAGGTGCTGGAGATCGCCGACCGGATCGTGGTGCTTTCGGAGCATTCGCTGGCCGGGGATCACCGCAACGAGTCGCTGGACCTGAAGCAGGTGCTGGCGCAGGTGGCCGGGCAGGCAGGCGCGCCTGAAGCGGGCGCGGCAGGGAATTCGGGGGCAGCCCCGTGACAGGCAATCAGGGAAACGCAATGAACGCAATGCAGGACAAGGCCGCCGCCGCCGGCTCCGGCTCCGGCGAGAGCACGAAAGTCTCGGGCGGGCGCAGCGCCACCGATCTGGCGATCCGCTACGGCTTTCTGACCCTGCTGGCGGGGCTGCTGGTCTTTTTCTCGGTGTTTACCGAAGGCTTCTTCAGCCCGTTCTCGGCGGTGTTCATCTTCCAGTCGGTGGCGATCACCGGCATCCTCGCGCTCGGGGTGACCTTCACCCTGGTGGTGGACGGCTTCGATCTCTCGATCGGCTCCACGGCCACCTCGGCGCTGATGCTCTCGGCCTACATGATGGTGGTGCTGGAGCAGGGCGCGGTAGTGGCTGTGCTGGCCTGCCTGCTCATGGGAGCTTTCATCGGCCTGGTCAACGGGCTTCTGATCGTCAAGACAAGGGTGCCCGACCTGCTGGCGACGCTTGGGATGATGTTCCTTCTGATCGGGCTTCAGCGCATCCCCACCGAGGGCCGTTCGATCTCTACCGGCATGGTCCTGCCCAGCGGGGAGAAGGCCAATGGCGTCTTCGACCCGGCCTTCCTGTGGCTGGGGCGGCACAAGTTCGACTTCATCATCCCCAACTTGATCCCGGTCTCGGTGGTGATCTTCGTGATCGTCGCGGTGCTGGTCTGGGTGTTTCTCGAAAAGACCCGCCACGGCCGCCTGATGTATGCGATCGGCTCCAATGCCCGCGCCGCCGCGCTCGCCGGCACCAATGTCAACCGCTACAAGATCATGGCCTATATCTTCTCCGGGGTGCTGGCCTCGGTGGGCGGCATCCTGCTCTCGGCGCGGCTGGGGCGCGGCGACATCGCCTCGGGCAACAACCTGCTGCTCGACAGCGTGGCCGCCGCGCTGATCGGCTTCGCGGTGCTGGGGGCCGCCAAGCCCAATGCCTTCGGCACCGCCATCGGCGCGCTCTTCGTCGGCATCCTGCTGCAGGGGCTGACGATGATGAACGCGCCCTACTACACACAGGATTTCGTCAAGGGGGTCGTGCTCGTCGTCGCCCTGGTATTCACCTTCGTGCTGACCGGCCGGCGCGCGGGCGCACATCACTGACATTCACTGGAAACCATGGGAGGATCCGCAATGAAAATCACCAGAAGACTGGCTCTCGGGCTCGCCGGCGGCATCGCCGCGCTGGCCACCGGACTGGGCGGCGCCCTTGCCGGCGAGATGACCGCACCCTTCGACAATCCGGGCGAGGTGAAGATCGCGCTGGTGCGCTATCTCTCCACCGGCGACTTCTTCCAGGCCTATCTCTCGGGGGTCGAGGCCCAGGCCGCGGCGCTGGGCGTGGATCTGCGGGTGTTCGACAGCCGCCAGGACGCCGCCCTTCAGGCCGACATGGTGGACCAGGCCATCGCGCTGGGGGTGGACGGGATCATCATCCAGCACGGGCTTACCGAGAGCATGCAGGACGCCGCCCAGCGGGCGCTGGATGCGGGGATCAAGGTCGTGGCCTTCGACGTGAACGTGGAAAACGACGCGATCCCGCAGATCGAGCAGTCCGACCGCGACCTGGCGCGCCTGGCGCTGGAGCAGGCGATCAAGGACAATGGCGAGAGCTGGAAGGCGGGCTATGTC
>JALWJU010000632.1 GCA_026997055.1 Paracoccaceae bacterium
GTGCGGGGGGGAGGCGGGGAAAGATGCGGAGGAATCGGTCGCCGCATCCGGGGGGCGATGATTCGCATTTCGCAAATCGTTCTGCAAAACACGTTTAGCGAGAGCGCCGGGGCTCCCTCATCCACGGAGACAGTCAGCCCGATTCCCTTGTAACTCTCTTCAAGCAGTTGTTATAACGATTTTTTTCAGGAAGTCCCCGCCATGTCCAAAAAGACAGGTTGAGGTTGTGCCCCCTGATGTGGTTCTTGACTGTACGGTAAGTAAACGAGGTTTCGCAATGACGCATCCTGTAGATGTTCATGTCGGCAAGCGCATTCGCCACCGCCGCTGGATGGTCGGCATGACCCAGCAGCAGCTGGCCGAGCGGGTGGGAATCAAGTTTCAGCAGATCCAGAAATACGAAACCGGCATGAACCGTGTCTCCGCCTCGCGCCTGTGGGATATCGCGGATGCGCTCTCGGTGCCGGTGAGCTTCTTTTTCGAAGGGCTCCGGGACGGCGCCACGGCGGGCGACACGACGCTGCCCGGCGATATCCTCGCCGACCGCGAGGCGCTGGAGCTGGTGCGCTCCTATTACGCCATCCCCGAAAACCAGCGCCGCCAGCTTTTCGAACTGGCGCGCGTGCTCAGCGACGCCGCCTGACATTCCCCGACATCGCCAGCGGCAGCTTGACCTTCGGCTGGCCCTGACGTAGCGCTGGGCCGGTGGAGGCAGCATGCAGGAATATCGTCAGGATCTGATCCGCGTAGCCAATGCCATGGCGGACGAAGCGCGGCGGGTGATCCTGCCGCATTTCCGCGCGCCTGGCCTCGCCGCCGAGAACAAGGGCGGCGCGAGCTACGACCCGGTGACCATTGCCGACCGCGCCGCCGAGCGGGCCATGCGCGCGATCCTCGCCCGCGAGCGGCCCGACGATGCGGTTCTGGGCGAGGAGATGGGCGCGCGAGCGGGCACGTCGGGCCTCACCTGGGTGCTGGACCCGATCGACGGCACCCGCGGCTTCGTCACCGGCACGCCGACCTGGGGGGTGCTGATCGCCGCGGGCGGCGCGCGCGGCCCGGAGCTCGGCCTGATCGACCAGCCCCATATCGGCGAGCGCTTTCTGGGCGGCTATGGCGAAGCCTGGTACGAGGGGCCGCTGGGACGCCGGGTGCTGGCGACGAGCCGGGTCGCGGAGCTCTCGGAGGCGAGCCTGTTTTCGACCTTCCCCGAGGTGGGCAGCGCCGCCGAGCGGGCCGCCTTCGAGGCGCTCTCGGGGCGCGTGCGGCTCACGCGCTTCGGCATGGATTGCTACGCCTATGCGCTGCTGGCGGCGGGGCATGTGGACCTGGTGGTCGAGGCCGGCCTGCACGCCCATGACATCCAGGCGCCCATCGCCCTGATCGAGGCGGCGGGCGGCGTGGTCACCGACTGGCGGGGCGGTCCGGCCCACGGCGGCGGGCGGGCGCTGGCGGCGGCCAATGCGGCGCTGCACGCCCAGGCGCTGGAGATTCTGTCGCAAGCCCCTTGATCGGCAGATGCTGCGCAGCAATACTGCTCTCGCGCGGCGGTTCTTTGCCCCTTTTCCACCGGCGCGCGGCATGTCCTGAGGGGGGCGAAAGGCCGAACCGGAGGGCAGGACATGCAGGAAAACATGCAGGAAATCCTCATTCGCAACGCCGATCTCATCCTGACCATGGATGACGGGGCCGGAAAATGCGGCCGCGAACTGGCCGGGGCCGATATCCTGCTGCGCGGCGGCGTGATCGCCGGGATCGCCCCGGGGCTCGTGAGCGACGGAGAGACCATCGACGCGACCGGCTGCCTTGTCACCCCCGGCCTGGTCAATACCCACCACCACCTCTACCAAAGCCTGACCCGGGCCGTGCCCGGCGCGCAGGACGCGCTGCTGTTCGGCTGGCTTCAGGCGCTTTACCCGATCTGGGCGCGCTTCGGCCCCGAGGAGATGCGCGTATCGGCACAGGTCGGGCTGGCCGAGCTTGCCCTGTCGGGATGCACGCT
>JALWJU010000633.1 GCA_026997055.1 Paracoccaceae bacterium
AGATGGTCAACCAGATCTGCATCGCCGGCCTCCTGCAGGGTCTGGCCGAGGGTCTCCACTTCGCCGAAAGGGCCGGCCTCGACGGGCGTGCGGTGATCGAGGCGATCTCCGGCGGCGCTGCCGGCTCTTGGCAGATGTCCAACCGTTACGAAACCATGCTGGATGACCACTACGATCACGGCTTTGCCGTGGACTGGATGCGCAAGGATCTGGGTATCTGTCTGGCCACCGCCGATGAAAACGGTGCCAGCCTGCCGGTCACCGCCCTGGTCGATCAGTTCTACAAGGACGTGCAGAAAATGGGCGGGGCGCGCTGGGACACTTCGTCCCTTCTCAAGCGCCTGCGCGCCATGGGATAATCCCGGGCAAGCCCGCCCGAAAGGAGGGAGCCATGCGCAGACTCGCAATCCTGGTACTGCTGCTGGCCGCCAGCACGGCCACGGCACAGACCGTCCCGCTCCATGGCAATTGGTGCGGTATCGGCTATTCGGGCGGCAACCTGCCCTATCCGGCCCCGCCTGCCGACCCGCTCGACGCCGCCTGCATGCGCCATGATATCTGTACCGCCTATCAGGGCCGCTTCGACTGCGGATGCGACCTCGGCTTCATGGTCGAGCTGCGCAATACCCGCTGGGCCAATCCGGGCCTCGCCGAAAAGGCCCGCGCCATCTATGAAGCGATCGGCATGATCCCCTGCACCAGCCCCGAAGGCTATGCGCAGAAAATGGGCCTCGTGGCCAGCGACTGGACCGGGGATGTGCTCTCCGGGCGTCAGGCGCCCTGGCAGATAATGAACCGGCTTTCGCGCCTTGCCTCCGACGGACTCCCCTACGCCGGATGGTAGGACGCTTCCCCTTGCAGCCGGGGCCGAGGGGCGCGCGGAGACCGTCCCTGCGCGGCCCCGATTTTGCAGAAATCGCCCCGCCTGCGCAGTATGCTATCCCCGCCGCGCCTCCAGTGCCAGGCGCTGGCGGGCGATCTCCTCGTTCCTGGCCGCGCGCAGATTGTCGCGCAGGGACGCGGCAACATAATCCAGATGCGCTTCCACCGCCGTTCGTGCCGCTTCCGGGTCGCGCGCCTGCAGGGCGGTATTGATCGCTCGGTGCTGCCCCAGCAATTCGCAGCGGGTGGTGCGCTGGGCGAACATGATCCTGCGGTTGTAAAACACCCCCTCGCGCAGCAGGTCATACATCGAGCGCATCATGTGCAGCATTACCACATTGTGACTGGCCTCGATGATCGCCATATGGAACTCGGCATCGAGCCGCGCCCCTTCGCCACTCTCTGCCGGCTCGCGGGCTCGTCCTTCCGACTGCTCCTCCGCCTGTCCGGCAGCTTCCATGCGCCGGAAGATCGTGTCGATCACCTTCAGATCGCTGTCCGATCCCAGCCGCGCCGCCCGCTCGGCGGCCAGCCCCTCCATATCGCGGCGAAAGGCCAGCGAGTCGAATACCGCCTCGTCATGGGTGGCAAACAGCTGCACCAGCGCCGGGGCAAAGGCCGAGCCCAGCACATCGGCGACATATACTCCCGAGCCGGCGCGTGCCTCCAGCAGACCCCGCTCGCGCAGAGTCCCCAGGGCCTCGCGCAGGGAGGGGCGCGAGACCCCCAGCTTTTCGGCCAGCTCGCGCTCGGGCGGGAGCCGGTCGCCCGGGCGCAGCAATCCGCGCAGGATCAGTTGCTCGATCTGGCGCACCACCGCCAGGGAAAGTTTTTCCGCCTGAACCTTCCTGAATGGCATCCGGCCCCTCCCGATTGGTCAGATAATATGACCAGGCGGGCGCAGGCACAATGTCAAACAGCGCGGCGCCCCTAGGCGCAGGCCCCATTGATCCCACGCTCGCAGCGGCTTGAGGCGCGTGCTGTCAGGGGTTTTTTGCCCGCCGGACAGGGTGGGTCCCCTTTCCAAGGGCAGAAGCCCCCTGAGATGAAGTGCCTCAAGCCGCCCTGCGGGTCCTGACCCTAGGTCACATACCCATAAACAGGATTCCCATCT
>JALWJU010000634.1 GCA_026997055.1 Paracoccaceae bacterium
GGACGGAGGGGACGGAGGGCGGAAAAGAGCGGAACGGCAAAAGCGGAGAGATGAAATGAAACTCGATGTCGTCTATTTCGCCTGGCTGCGCGAGCGCATCGGCATCCCCGGCGAAACCGTCGAGACGGAAGCCCGCGACGTGGCCGGGCTGGTGGCCGAACTGACCCGGCGCGAAGAGCGCTACGCACAGGCTTTCCGCGACCTCTCGGCGCTCCGGGTCGCGGTGAACCAGGAGCTCGCCGATTTCGACGCGCCACTGAGCGGCGCACGCGAAGTGGCGTTCTTCCCGCCGATGACCGGGGGCTGAGATGGCGGGCGATACGGGAGCCGATACGAGGGGCGATACGGGGGCCGATGCACGAGCCGCCGGCAGCGGAGCCGGGATGCTGCAGGTGCAGGAAGAAGCCTTCGACCCCGGCGCGGTACTGAACGAATTCACCGCCGGCGCCGGTCCCGCCGGCGCCGTGGTCAGCTTCACCGGCATCGTGCGCGACAATGGCGGCGATCTCGACCATATGGAAATCGAACACTATCCCGGCATGACCGAAAAGGCCATCGGCGCCATGATCGCCACGGCCACGCGCCGCTGGGACCTCACCGCCTGCCGGGTGATCCACCGCTTCGGCCGCCTGGCCCCCGGCGAAACCATCATGATGGTGGCCACTGCATCGCGCCACCGCGCCGCCGCCTTCGAGGCCGCCGAATACCTGATGGACTACCTCAAGTCCCGCGCCCCCTTCTGGAAAAAGGAAGTGGGCAGGAACGGCGCATGCTGGGTCGAAAGCAGGCAGCAGGACGAAGACGCCCTGAAGCGCTGGTAGCCCGCCCCTCTCTCCGCCCCCATTCGGGATGCCTCGCCGCAGGCGTGATTTTCCGCGAAAACCGCCCCCCGCCACGGCGTGAAATCGGCGGCGCCCGCGTCTTCGCATCCCGGAAGAAAGCCCGGAAGAAAGAAAAGGGCGCCCGAAGGCGCCCCAGTCCGGCTGATAAGGCTCATCGTTCTACCGCTCGGACACTTCTCGCCTGCGGCCTTATCCGCATCTCTTCGCGGCCAATGCGCCCCTAGCTGCAGCCGGTGGTCGCGCCGCAGGTGTTGCATTTCATGCAGGTGCCGTTCCTGACCAGCGTGTAATTGCCGCAATCGCCGCAGGCCTCGCCCTCATAGCCCTGCATCCGGGCGCGGGCCGCCGCATCCAGCACCGGGGCGGCGGTGGCGACGGCGGCGCTGCCGGAGGCATCGGCCGGGGCGGAGGCCGTCTCCGGCACCAGTTTCGTCAGCGCCTCGACCGGATCGCCGACCGCCGGCTCGGGCGCCTCGGCCACAGCGCCCCCCTGCCCGCCCTGCAGCACGACAAGCTCCTGGGGCAGGCGCTTGCGCAGATAGCCGGTGGAGCTGATCTGCTTGAGCACTTCCAGCGAGCGCTCGGCCGCACTTTCGGAGAGTTCCTTGACATTGCCCACGCCTTCGGCGGCATGGCCGTGGCCGAGATCGTCGAAACTCGCGCCCTCGGGCTTCACATGCGCGAGATCGGTGCGGTCGAGATAGCTCACCGCCAGTTCGCGGAAGATGTAGTCGAGGATCGAGGTCGCGTTCTTGATCGCCTCGTTGCCCTGCACCATGCCGGCGGGTTCGAACTTGGTGAAGGTGAAGGCATCCACGAATTCCTCCAGCGGCACGCCGTATTGCAGGCCCACGGAGACGGCGATGGCGAAATTGTTCATCATCGCCCGGAAGCCCGCGCCCTCCTTGTGCATGTCGATGAAGATTTCGCCGAGCCTGCCGTCCTCGTATTCGCCGGTCCTGAGATAGACCTTGTGGCCGCCCACGATCGCTTTCTGGGTATAGCCCTTGCGCCGGTGCGGCAGCTTTGCGCGCCCGCGCGCGACCTCCTTGATCACCACCTTTTCGACGATCTTCTCGGCCAGCATGGCGGCCTTTTCGTGGCTGCTGCCGGTCTCGAGCAGCTCGGCGGCCTCGTCGTCGTCCTCCAC
>JALWJU010000635.1 GCA_026997055.1 Paracoccaceae bacterium
GAGCGTGCCCTCCCTGGCGAGCGCCGCATAGACCACCTCCTGCCACGGCAGTTCGGACTGCGCCGCGCCGGGGATGAAGAAGCTCTCGCCCTCGCAGACCACGTCGGCCGGGTCGGCTTCGAGCTTCTCGGCGGCGGCGAGGATCAGCTTTTCGCGCAGGGCGCGCGCCGCCTCGATCGCCGCATTGCCGACCATGAAGGTGACGCGCGAGGAATAGGAGCCGTTATCCTTGGGCGTGACCTCGCTGTCATTGGCCACCACGCGCACGCGGGCCATGTCGATGCCCAGCACCTCGGCGGCGGCAAGGGCAACGATGGTGGATGAGCCCTGGCCGATGTCGGAAGCGCCGGTGAGCACCGTCACCGCGCCGTCGAACTCCAGCCGCATCTGCACCACCGCATGCGGCTCGCCGGTCCAGTGCACCGGCTTGGCAGCACCCGAGACATAGTGGCTGCAGGCCATGCCGAGCCCCCTGCCGCGGGGCAGCTTGCCGCGCCGCTCAGCCCAGCCGGAAGCGGCCTCGACCTTGTCGAGCGCCTCGGGCAGGCCATAGGAATTGACCATCAGCCCGTTGGCGGTGAAGGTGGGGGCTTCGAGCAGGTTGGCCCGGCGCAGGGCGAAAGGGTCCAGCCCCAGCTCGCGCGCCATGCGGTCGAGCATACATTCGAAGGCGTGGCGCATGTCCACCGTGCCATGGCCGCGCATGGCCCCGCAGGGGGGCGTGTTGGTATAGACGCGGTAGCCGTCATATTTCACGTTTTCGATGGCATAGAGGCCATGGATCAGCGCGCCGGCATAGAGGATCGTGACCAGCCCGTAGCCCGCATAGGCGCCCCCGGCCATCACCGCTTCGGCCTCGACAGCGGTGAGGGTGCCGTCGCGCTTCATGCCGATTTTGAGCCGCACATCGGTCTGCGGGCGGCCGCGATGGGTGAGGAAGGTCTCTTCGCGGCTGAGCCGCAGCAGCACCTTGCCCCCGGCCTTGCGCGCCAGCAGGGCGGCGATGATCTCGAAATTCAGCGTCTCGGTGCGGTGGCCGAACCCGCCGCCGACAAAGGGCTTGACCACGCGGATGCGGGCGGTGTCCATCTTCAGGCAGCGGGCCACGGCGAGGTGGACGTAGAACGGCACTTGCGAGCAGGTGTGCAGGGTCAGGCGGGCGCGCTCGGGGTCGTATTCGGCGAGCGTGGCATTGGGCTCCATCATCGCGTGGTGGACCTCGGCGCAGGAGAAGACCTCTTCGCGGATCAGGTCGGCCTCGGCAAAGCCCGCCTCGACGGAGCCGAATTCGTGATGCACCTCGCGCTCGATATTGCCGGGCTTGTCGTCATGCAGAAGCGCGGCGTCGGGCGCGCGGGCCTCGGCGGCGGTGGCATGGGCCGGGAGCGGCTCGATCTCCAGCGCGATCAGGGCGAGGGCGGCCTTGGCGGTGCCTGCATCCACGGCGGCCACGGCGGCGACGGGCTCGCCACGGTAGCGGACCTTGTCGCGGGCGAGGGGGAATTCGTTCTGCGCGATCGGGATCACGCCATAGGGCACGTCGCAATCGGCCCCGGTGACCACGGCAAGGACGCCCGGCAGGGCCTCGGCGCGGGAAGTATCGAGCCGGGTGATGCGCCCATGCGCCACGGGGCTGCGCAGGATGCGCCCGGTGAGGGTATCGCGGTCGGCGAGGTCGGCGGTGTAGCGGGCGCGGCCGGTGACCTTCTCGATCCCGTCAACCAGCGGGGCGGGGCGGCCGATGGTGGAATGGTCCTTCATGCCATCGCCTCCGCGGCGGCCCGGACGGAGCGGATGATCTTCACATAGCCCGTGCAGCGGCAGAGATTGCCGCCCAGGGCTTCGCGTATCTCGGCCTCGCTCGGGTCGGGATTGGCGCGCAGCAGGGCCTCGGCGGCCATGATCATCCCCGGCGTGCAGAAGCCGCACTGGGTGCCGAGATGCTCGTGGAAGGCGCGCTGGAGGGCCGAGAGCCGGCCGCC
>JALWJU010000636.1 GCA_026997055.1 Paracoccaceae bacterium
GCGCGATCCCGCCCCCTGCATCGGTGCCCTGCCCGCTCCCGCCCCGCCCTGCGGCACGGCCGGGCTTGCCGGCGCCATTGACCTTCCCCGGCGAATTCTCCATGAAGGCTTTCGTGGCGGGCCCCAGGCCCGGCCACCGGGCGAATCTCCGGGGCGCCGTACCGGATGGGGTACAGCCCGGGACACGCACGGAGCACGACACGGCGCACGGCATGGGCCACGACACGGCGCATGGCACGGCGCACGACACGGCGCACGACACGGGGCAGAAGAACATGGCGGACGGCACCTTGGAACTTGGCAAACCCACCGAAGACATCTCGGTCAGGGACGTTTTCGGCATCGACAGCGACATGAAGGTAAAGGGCTTCGAGACCCGCACCGAAAGGGTCCCCGAGATCGACCCCACCTATCGCTTCGACCCGGAGACCACGCTGGCGATCCTCGCGGGCTTTGCCTATAACCGCCGGGTCATCATCCAAGGCTATCACGGCACCGGCAAATCGACCCATATCGAGCAGGTCGCCGCCCGGCTCAACTGGCCCTGCGTGCGGGTCAATCTCGACAGCCACATCTCGCGCATCGACCTCATTGGCAAGGACGCGATCAAGCTCAGGGACGGCAAGCAGGTGACCGAATTCCAGGAGGGCATCCTGCCCTGGGCGCTGCGCAACCCCACCGCGATCGTCTTTGACGAATACGACGCCGGGCGCGCCGACGTGATGTTCGTGATCCAGCGCGTGCTCGAGCATGACGGCAAGCTCACGCTGCTGGATCAGAACGAAGTCATCACCCCCCACCCCTCCTTCCGCCTGTTTGCCACCGCCAATACCGTGGGGCTCGGCGACACGACCGGCCTCTATCACGGCGTGCAGCAGATCAACCAGGCGCAGATGGACCGCTGGTCGCTGGTGGCGACGCTGAATTACCTCAGCCACGATGCCGAGACCGCCATCGTGCTGGCCAAGAACCCCCATTACAATACCGAATCCGGCCGGCGCACCATCAGCCAGATGGTCACCCTCGCCGACCTCACCCGCACCGCCTTCATGAATGGCGACCTCTCCACGGTGATGAGCCCCCGCACGGTGATCAACTGGGCGCAGAACGCCGAGATCTTCCGCGATGTGGGCTATGCCTTCCGCCTGAGCTTCCTCAACAAGTGCGACGAGCTCGAACGCCAGACCGTGGCCGAATTCTACCAGCGCTGCTTTGACGAGGAACTGCCCGAAAGCGCCGCCTCCATGAGCCTCGGCTGAGTGGCCGCCGGCAGACGGCGGAGCGGATTTTCCGCTTTCCTCCCCGCCCGGCCAGTTGCCTGGCGGCGGCAGATGCAACCGCGGGCGCAGGACGAGCAGGCGCAGGACGACATGAGAGCGTGAGATGCATTTCCCCGAGCAGAAGCTGATCTTCATCCACGTCCCCAAGACCGGCGGCAATTACTTCTCCCGCTGCTTCCTGCGCTTCAGCGAAGACCGGATATTCCTGCAGCCGGGCTCGCATCACGACAGCCGCGACCGCTTCGAGATTCGCGGCCCGATCACCAGGACCAAGCACCAGACCCTCGCCGCCTACTGGCAGGCCCTGGGCGAGCGCCTGGGCGCCTATCGTGTCTATGCGGTCAAACGTCCGCCGGCACAGCGGCTGTTGTCGCTGTATTTCTCCCCCCACCGCTGGATGCGTCGGCACGAGGACGGCAGCTTCTCGCTGCCACCGGCCGACGAGATCGCCTTCGACGAGGCACGCTTCGCCGCGCTGCTCGACGAAGCGCCAAGCCTCTGGCAGATGCTGGATGCGCAAAACTGCACCGCCACCGACACCACCGCCGCCTCCGCTTCCTTCGCCTCCGCCACGCAGATACGCCACGCCTCCGGGGCACGCATCCAGCTCGTGGACTTCGCCGACATCCCCGGCGCCTGGAGCGCGTTCGCCCGCCGGCACGGCTTCGACGACCCCGACGACCCCGGACGCCCGGTCA
>JALWJU010000637.1 GCA_026997055.1 Paracoccaceae bacterium
CATCCGCTCCGCCTCGCGCGCCATGATCTCCAGAAAGCGTGCCCGCGCCCGCGGGTCGTCGCGGGCCGGACCCTGCAGGGTTTCGATGAAGCCCTGCAGTGCGGTCAGGGGGGTGCGCAGCTCGTGGCTGACATTGGCGACGAATTCCGAGCGCATTCGCCGCGCCTCCTCGAATGGGGTGATGTCCTCGAACATCAGCAGTGCCGCCCGCTGCGCCGCCTGCTCGAGCGGCGCGATCGTCAGGCGGAATTCCTGCACCTGCCCCGCCAGCCGGCGCGAGAACTGCGCGCTCCCCGCTTCTCCCCGCTTCAGGCAGGCCTCGATCCGCTCCACGATTGCCGGCTGGCGCAGAACCGCCATGTAATGGCGGCCGGCCAGGCCCTCTCCCAGCAGGCGCGCGGCCGGAGGGTTCATCCCGCCGATGAAACGCTCCTGGCCGATCACCATGGCCGGGAGCGGCAACAGGCCGATAAGATATTCCGCATCCATCCGTTTCCTCCCGCATCCATCCGCTTCCTGCCGCCTGCTCCGCCGGCCCCGCCGCCGATTGTCTCGTGCCTGCGAGCCATGCGCAACCGGGAGCGCGATCGCCCCTCGGGCCGCCGGCGGACATGCCATATGCGCCCGGGGCTGGCATTCCTGCAACACCCGACTATCTTGAATTGCAATATGCACCCCTCTCCCTATAATTGCATCGGGGATTGCCCCGGCCGGGATTGCCCGGAAGAATCAGAAGAAAAGGCATGTGCACGAGTCAAACCGGCACGGAAGGCGAGCAAATGCAATCAGGCAGGATCAAGAAGCCCCCCCTCGCCCCGACCTCCGGGACCGAGGCAAAGCCCGCCTCCATGCGCGCGAATGTGCGGATACTGGTGGTGGGCGAAGTGCACAAGTGGCAGGCGCGCGGCCGCCGCCTGCCGGAGGATCGGACAATGGCTTTCGTGGAGTTTCACGAGCTCGACCGGGAGATGCTGCAGCTGTGCGCTCCCGAAACGGTGCTTTCGCCGGTGCTGTGCGGCAGTTTCGACTGCCTCGATCTGGCCCTGCGCCTCGGCGAGCTGGGCTTTCGCGGCCGCTACCGGGCGATGGCCAACGGCCTGCCCGATCCCTGGCTCATTCGCCAGGAGATCGCCGAATCCTGTCCCGGGCTGGATTTCGATATCGTCGATCTCTCCGAAGCCAGCGGGCAGCGGCTGAACTGATTTTCGCATTCCTTCCCCTCCCTTCCCCTCGGAGCGGGCTGCGGCCGATGCTTCAGTAGATCAGGTCGCTGTCCTCCCCCGCCGTTTTCCGGTAATGACGCAGCAGCATGTTGAGGGCGATACGCAGGACGTATTTTCCCGCCCGGGCCGGCATGTGCAGCTGCCGTTCCGTCTGTTCCATGCCCTGCTGCAGACAGCAGGTCATCAGTGCCATGTCGCCAAGCTCGGGACCGAGAAAGCGCAGCGCCGCACGCAGGCGCGCCCGGGCCGCCCCGGCCCGCGGATCCGCCTCGGGGCATTGCTGGCCAATGACGGCCAAGGCCTTCTCCACGTAGTGCGGGTAGTTCACCTGCTGGGTCTCCAGGCGCTCGATCTCCCGCGATTTTCTGCGGTACTGTTCATCCAGTTCCTGGTACTGGCGCGTTTTCTCGTCCCCCAGGCTGACCAGCTTGTCGCGCAGGCTCTTGTCATGGCTGCTGGCGGGCTCGTACCAGTGGCTCCACCACTGGTTGTGCTGCGCCTGAATATCACGGGCCTGGCTGAGGTAGTGCTCCAGCGCCGACAGATCGTTGGTGATGTCGTGCTGCAACAAGGACTGCACGTTCATCCCGCCGCGCTGCCCATGCTCCAGCAACTGCTTGCACAAGGTGTGCGTAAGACCTGCGGCAAGGGGCAACGCTGCCGCCAGTTCGTCGCTATCCAGGACGTCGAGCATTGAACGACTGCGGTTGATGTTCTCCTGCAACTGGTTGTCGTGCACCAGCAGCTGGAC
>JALWJU010000638.1:0-1308 GCA_026997055.1 Paracoccaceae bacterium
CCGCATCCTCGAAGGCCGCCGCCGGGGTTTCGCGCGCTTCCACGAGCCCGTTTTCCAGGATCAGGAAGCGCATCCCGGTGAGGCTTGCTCCGCGCAGATCGGCGGCCCTTCCCCCTTCCAGCACCGCCAGAAGCTCGGCCGCATCCTCGACCGTGCGGCAGAGCGGCCCCACCGTGTCGAACTTCGCCGCCAGCGGCACCACGCCCCGGAGCGACAGGCGCCCCGAGGTGGTCTTGAGCCCCACGAGGTCGTTCCACGCCGCCGGGATGCGCACCGAGCCGCCCGTATCCGAGCCGATCCCCGCCGCCGCCAGCCCGAAGGCCACCGAAGTCGCCGCCCCGGAAGAAGACCCCCCCGACACCGCCTCGGCATCGTTCACGCAAGGGGGCGATTGGGTCACCGGGTTCAGCCCCAGGCCGGAAAAGGCCAGCTCCGTCATATGCGTCTTGCCGAGGCAGACCAGCCCGGCAGCGGTTGCGTTCTGCAACACTTCCGCATCCGCCTCCGGCACCCGGCCCTCGAGCAGCCTGCTGCCGGCCTCGGTCGCCACGCCAGCCGTATCGTAAAGGTCCTTCCAAGAGATCGGCACCCCGTCGAGCAAGCCCAGCCGATACCCCGCCCGCGCCCGCTTCGCCGCCGCTTCGGCCTCGGCGCGCGCCCGCGCTTCGGTCAGCCGCGCATAAATACGCTCTTGCAGGGGATGGGCCTTGATCGCCGCCAGATAGGTTTCGAGCAACTCCACCGGGTCGATCTTTCCGGCCCCGATTCCGCGCCCCAGATCCGACGCGCTCATCCACAGCCATTCATCGCTCATCGCCCGGCCTTTCATCTTTCTCCAAATACTCTCGGGGGTCCGGGGGTGAAACCCCCGGCCGGTCGGATTGCGCCAGTGCAATCCGAAATCACAGCTTGCGCGCCTCATCCGCCAGCATGATCGGAATGCCGCCACGGATCGGAAAGGCCAGCCCGGCGGCCTCCGAGATCAGTTCCTGCGCCCCGGCATCGTATTTCAGCCGGGAATGCGTCACCGGGCAGACCAGCGCTTCCAGCATATGCGGGTCAAAGGCCCTGGGCTCTGATTTCTCGGCTTCCACGGTTCCGCCCTCAGGCGAAGATGATCGAAGACAGCTTGCGCCGTCCGTTCAGCACCAGCGGATCCTTGGGATCGAGCGCGTCGAAAATGGTGAAAAGCTGCGCCTTGGCGGCGCCGTCGTTCCATTCGCGGTCGCGGCGGAAAAGTTCCAGCAATTCGTCGATCGCCCCTTCGGCATTGCCCGCCGCGTTCAGCGCCACGGCGAGGCCGAAGCG
>JALWJU010000638.1:1318-8803 GCA_026997055.1 Paracoccaceae bacterium
CCTGGTGGTCGTCCGGGTTGGCGGCAAGCTTCGCGCGCAGGTCTTCGATCGGCCCGGCTTCGGCGGCCTGGCGGGCAAGCGTGATCTGCGCGCGCACCGCTTCGATTTCCTTGGCATCGGCGATCTCGGCCGGCGCGCCATTGAGCACCGCTTCGGCCTGATCCACCTCGTTCAGCGCCAGATGGGCGCGTGCCAGCCCGGCATAGGCGGCGGCATTCTTGCCATCGGCTTCGAGGACGGCGGCAAAGGTCTGCGCGGCATCGGCCGCGGCGCCGTTTTCCAGCATCTCCTCGGCGGCGGCCAGCGCCTCGGCCAGCGGCCCGCTGCTGGCGCCGAGCGCTGCGATCTTGTCAACGAAGCGCTGCACCTCCGAGGGCGGCAGCGCGCCCTGGAAGCCATCCACCGGCTGGCCGTCCTTGAAGGCATAGACGGTAGGGATCGACTGCACCCTGAGCTGGGCGGCGACCTGCTGGTTTTCGTCCACGTTGACCTTGATCATCCGCACCTTGCCCCCGGCGGCTTCCACCGCCGCTTCCAGCGCCGGGCCGAGCGTCTTGCACGGGCCGCACCAGGGCGCCCAGAAATCGACGATGATCGGCACCTCCTTCGAGGCTTCGATCACGTCTTCGACAAAGGTTGCTTCCGATATGTCCTTGACCAGCGGGGCATCGCCCGCGCCGCTTCCTGCATTGAGTTCCAGCATGACCGGCTCCTTGATATCCGTGTTGGAGCCTATATGCGCCTTTGGCGGACGGTTTTAAAGAGGTTTCGCCGCGCGTCTCAGACCGGATCCCAGCTGAAAATGTCCGCCGTCCGGTCGAGGCCGTAAAACGAAGGCCTGAGCCCCGGCAGCGCATGGTCGAGCACGCTCTCGGGTGTCCAGCTCCCGCCGCGCTGCATTCCGCGCAGGGGCCGCGACTGACCCATGAGGAAGATCTCGTTGCCCCGCACGGCGAAGACCTGCCCGCTCACATCCGCCGCCCGGTCCGAGGCCAGGGCGGTCACCATCACCGCCACCTTGTCCGGCGTCATCTGCCGGAGCTTCTCCACCCGTGCCTTCTGCTCCGGCGTGTCGGTGGGGATGGAGCCGATCATCCGGCTCCAGGCAAAGGGGGCGATGCAGTTCGAGCGCACGTTGTAGCGCGCCATGTCGAGCGCGATCCCCTTGGACAGGCCGACGATCCCGAGCTTGGCGGCCATGTAATTGGCCTGGCCGACATTGCCGATCAGCCCCGAGGTCGAGGTCATGTGGACGAAACAGCCCGAGCCCTGCGCGCGGAAGATTTCGGCGGCGTTGCGGGCGACATTGAAGGCGCCTTTCAGATGCACGGCGATGACATTGATGAAGTCCTCCTCCGCCATCTTGTGAAAGATGCGGTCGCGCAGGATGCCGGCATTGTTCACCACGATATCCAGCCCGTCAAAGGCCTCGACCGCCTGGGCCACCATTTCGCGCGCCTGCGCGTAATCGGAGACCGAGCCGAGATTGGCCACCGCCTCGCCCCCGGCATCGACGATCTCGGCCGCCACGCTGCGCGCGGGGGTATCGTCGCCGCCGCTGCCGTCTCCCTCCACGCCCAGGTCATTGACCACCACCCGCGCGCCATGTGCGGCCATCATCCGCGCGATCGCGCGTCCGACCCCGCGCCCGGCTCCGGTCACCAGTGCCACCTTGCCCTCCAGCAGCCTCTCTGACTTGCCTTCACCGATGTCCATTGCCTCAACTCCCTTTCCAGAAGCCGCTTCCTGCCCTAACCTGAGCCGGCGGCGGATTCTCCGTTGCAGACTTGCTTAAATCAGCATACCAGTACTACAATACCTTAAAAAGGGTGAAAGTGGTCGGGAGGTCGCCTTCATGGACAATTCCAGGATTTACAACGCAACCACCGCGATGCTGGATGCCAATATCGAGCGCGGATATGGCGACAAGACCGCCTTCATCGACCCTACCCGCACCCTGACCTATCGCGAATTGCAGCGCGACAGCTGCAAGGTAGCCAACATGCTCGCCGCGCTGGGCGTGGCGCGCGAGGTGCGCGTGGCGCTGCTCATGCACGATACGGTTGCTTATCCGGCGGCCTTCTGGGGCGCGATCCGGGCCGGGATCGTGCCGGTCTGCCTCAATACCCTGCTCACCTCCGAGCAATACCGCTACATGCTCGAAGACAGCCGCGCCCAGGTGCTGATCGTCTCTGAGCCGCTTCTGGAGGTGGTCGCGCCGCTGTTCGACGACCTGCCCATGCTGCGCCATGTGATCGTCGATGGCGGCGAGGGGGAGCGCCCGCGCCTGGCCGAACTCATGGCCGAGGCCTCCGACAGCTTCGAGACCGCCCCGACCAGCCCGGACGAGACCGCCTTCTGGCTCTATTCCTCCGGCTCCACCGGCGCGCCCAAGGGGGTGCGCCATGTGCATACCTCGCCGCAATATATCGCCGATACCTACGGGAAAAACGTGCTCGGCATCCGCCACGACGACATCTGCTTCTCCGCCGCCAAGATCTTCTTTGCCTACGGGCTGGGTGCTTCCATGGCGCTGCCCATGTCGGTGGGGGCGACCACGGTGCTGCTCACCGGGCGGCCCACGCCCGAGTCGGTGCGTGAGACCATGCACGCCCACAACCCGACCCTGTTCTTCGGCGTTCCCACGCTCTATGCCGCCATGCTGGCCGACGAGAATTGCACTCCCGAAAACGGCTCCAACGCCCTGCGCCTGTGCATCTCCGCCGGCGAGGCCCTGCCCGAGGATATCGGCCGCCGCTGGGAGGCGCGCATGGGGGTGCCGATCCTCGACGGGATCGGATCGACCGAGATGCTGCATGTCTTTCTGTCGAACCACCCCGGCGACATCCGCTACGGCACGTCGGGCCGCGAATTCGAAGGCTACCGGCTGAAGCTGGTCGATGAAGACGGAAACGAGGTGGCCGATGGCGAGCTCGGCGAACTGCTGGTCTCGGGCGACAGCGCCGGCGACGGCTACTGGAACCAGCGCGCCAAGAGCCGCGCCACCTTTCAGGGGCTATGGGTGCGCACCGGCGACAAGTACACGCGCGATTCCGAGGGATACTATCACTATTGCGGGCGCACTGATGACATGTTCAAGGTCTCCGGCCGCTGGACCTCGCCCTTCGAGATCGAACAGGCGCTGGTGGCCCATGATGCGGTGCTTGAGGCCGCCGTGGTCGCCCATCACGAGGGCGACGGGCTGATCAAGCCCAAGGCCTTCGTGGTCCTCACCGAGGGGCAGGCGCCATCCGAGGCGCTGTTCGAGGAGCTGAAAGCCCACGTCAAGGAAGCCGTGGGAGTCTGGAAATATCCGCGCTGGATCGAGGTGCTGGACGAGCTGCCCAAGACCGCGACCGGAAAGATACAGCGCTTCAGGCTCAGGCGCTGCTGAGGGAGCTTGCACATGCTGGAAATCGTGATCCTCGGTCGGGGCGGGCAGGGCGCTCAGACGGCCGGCAACCAACTGGCGCGGGCGCTGTTCGACGAGGGGCTGTTCGTGCAGGTCTTTGCCACCTATGGCGGCGCGCGGCGCGGCACGCCCGTAGCCTCCTCGCTGCGCGCCGATACGCGCCCGATCCGCCTGCGCTCCGACATCACCCGGGCCGATGCATTGCTTTGCTTCGACGAAAGCCTGCTGAACGAGGCGTTTCTCAGGCGCGGGCGAGAGGGCGCGCTGGTGCTGGTGAACTCGGCCCGCGAGGCGGCGGATTTCACGGTGGCGGACCGGCGGATCGTCCCGCTGGACGGGCGCGCCATCGCCCGGCGCAATGACATGGGCAAGGTGGTGAACTCCGCCCTGCTGGGAGGCTTTGCGGCGGCGCTTGGCCAGCCCGCGCTCGAAAGCATCTGCGCGGTGATCGAGCAGACCGCCCCGGCAAAGGTCGCGCAGAACCTCGCCGCCTGCCGCGAGGCCCATGCGCTGGTCGCCGGGCAGCTGGAGGAAATGGCATGAACAAGCAGGCGCTCTCCCCGCTCTGGACCCACCTCACCAGCGAGGGCAACAGGACCGGCACCTGGCGCGCCGCCCTCCCGCGCTATCAGGACCAGCCCTCGCCCTGCCTCGGCGCCTGCCCCGTCTCCGGGCGCATCGCCACATGGATCGGCCATGTGGAGGATGGCGACCTGCGCGCGGCCTGGGAGGTGCTGTGCGACAACAACCCCTTCCCAGCCATTGCCGGGCGCATCTGTCACCATCCCTGCGAGACCGCCTGCAATCGCGCAAAGCTGGACGAGACCGTGAGCATCTGCGCGCTGGAGCGCCATGTGGGCGATGCGGCGCTGGCGGCGGGCTGGGGGTTCGAGGCCGGGCCGGAGCGGGGCGTTTCGGTCGCCGTGATCGGCGGCGGGCCGGCCGGGCTGTCGGCGGCCTACCAGCTGCGCCGCGCCGGGATCGCGGTCACGCTCTACGAGGCGCGCGAGGCGCTGGGCGGGCTGATGCGCTACGGCATCCCCTCCTACCGGCTGGCGCGCGAAGTGCTCGAGGGCGAGATCGCCCGGATCACCGCCATGGGGATCGACCTGCGGCTCGGAGCCGGGGTGGCGGATGCCACCGCGCTCGAAGCTCTGGCCGAGGCGCATGACGCGGTGTTCCTCGCCACCGGCGCGAGCCTGCCCAAGCGCTTGCCGGGGCTGGATTACGGGGCGGGATTCGTCGTCGATTCCGCGGCCTTTCTCGCCGCGCCGGAAAGCGAGCAGAAGGCCATGACCGGCGCCCATGTACTGGTGATCGGCGGCGGCTCGGCGGCGATGGACGTGGCCCGCACCGCCCGGCGGCTGGGGCGCAGGGTGACGGTGATGACGCTCGAGCCCGAGGGGCAACTGCCCGCCCAGCAGGTCGAGCTCGAGGAGGCGGCCGAGGAGGGCGTGGCCTTCATCACCGGCGCGATGCTGAAGCGCGCCGAAGGGGGCGAAACAGTCACTATCACGGCGGTCAGGGTCACATTCGAGCCCGGCGAGACGCGCGGGCAGTTCAGGGTCTCGGAGATCGGGGGCAGCGCCTTCACCCTCGCCTGCGACACGATCATCCCCGCCATCGGTCAGGATGCCGACCTCGCCCGCTGGGGCGAGGTGCTGGGCGTGGAGGGGCCGGTGGTGGGCCGGCGCGCCGGGCGCATCCGGGCCGGTGGCGATGTGGCGAGCATGGAGCGTTTCGTGACCCATGCGATCGGCATGGGCAAGGAGGCCGCGCGCGAGATCATCGCCGAGCTTGCCCCCGACGCGCCCCTGCCCACGCCGCTGCCCGGCCCGCTGGTGGACTACGCGCGCATCAACACCGCCTACCACCCCGGCCACCCCCGCGCCCGCCAGCCCAGCGCACCGCTGCCCGGGCGCCTCGGGAGCTTTGCCGAGGTGCAGCAGCCGCTCCCCGCCGAGGCGGCCCGGCGCGAGGCGGAGCGATGCTTTTCCTGCGGTACCTGCATCCACTGCGACAATTGCTATCTCTACTGCCCGGACATGGCGATCACCCGGCTGTTTCCCGGCTATGAGGTCAAGACCGATTACTGCAAGGGCTGCGGGCTCTGCGTGGCCGAATGCCCCACCGGGGCGATTCACATGCAGGAGGACGCGCCATGAACCGGATGCTGAACGACGACCTGCAATTGCTCAACGGCAACCACGCGGTCGCCTGGGGGGTGCGGCTGGCCGGGCCCGATGTGGCGCCGGTCTATCCGATCACCCCGCAGACGCCGATCCTCGAAAAGCTGATCGCCTTTCAGGCCGAGGGGAAGTTCGACTGCGACCTGCTCACCCCCGAGAGCGAGCACAGCGCCATGGCTGCCGCCGTGGCGGCCTCGGCCACCGGGGCGCGGGTCTTTACCGCGACTTCCAGCCAGGGGCTGATGCTGATGCACGAGCTTCTGCACTACGCTTCCGGCGCGCGCATGCCGATCGTGATGTTCAACGTCAACCGCACCCCCGCCGCGCCCTGGGGCTTCTGGCCGGACCAGACCGACAGCCTCTCCCAGCGCGATACCGGCTGGGTGCAGCTTTACAGCGAGCACCCGCAGGAGAGCCTCGATACGGTGGTGCAGGCCTTTCGCATCGCCGAGGCTTGCGAACTGCCGGTGATGGTGAACCACGATGCCTTCTATGTGAGCCACGCGGTCGAGCCGGTGAGCGTGCCGGAGGCGAAGGCGGTGCGGGACTTCCTGCCGCGCCGGGAGCGTTCGCTGTGGCTCGATACCGGCATCGGCCGCTCCATCGGCGCGCCGGCCGGGCAGGAGGCATGGCATGCCTCGCGCCGCGAGATGGATGCGGCCATGGCGCGGGTAGAGGATCTGACGCGCGAGGCGGGCAGGCTCTGGGGCGAGGCGACCGGGCGGGCCTATGACGTGCTGGAAGCATATCGCATGGAGGGGGCTCAGCTTGCCTTCGTCACCATGGGCAGCATGGCCGGCACCGCGCGCGAGGCGGTGGATGCGCTGCGCGAGGCGGGGCTTGCCGCCGGGATGGTGCGGCTGCGCCTGTTTCGCCCTCTGCCCGCCGCTGCCCTGCGCGCGGCGCTGGCCGATATCCCCGTGGCGCTGGTGCTCGACCGCAATTTCTCGCCCGGCATGGGCGGGATCGTGCATCAGGAGCTTGCCGCCGCGCTTTACGGCCATGATGGGCCGCGCCTCTACGGCTTCCTCGCCGGGGTGGGCGGGATCAACGTGCCGGTGGAGCGGCTGGTGGCGCTGGCCCGCGAATATCGCGACGCCGCTCCGACCCATGCACCGATCTGGCTGGAGTGAGAGAGATGGACATTTCCCGATACGAAGACCACGGCCAGTTCTGCTCCGGCCATGCGGCTTGCGGCGGCTGTGTCGAGGCGCTGACCATGCGGGTGATCCTGAACGAGATCGGCCCGGACGCGGTGGGGGTAGTGGCGCCCTCCTGCACGGCGGTGATCCTCGGGGGCTATCCGACCAGTTCGGCGCGCATCCCGTTCATCCACGGGTTGATCGAGACCGCCGCCGCCATGGGCACCGGGGTCAGGCGCGGGCTTGCGGCGCAGGGCAAGGGCGACACCACGGTGGTCTGTTTCGCCGGCGATGGCGGCACCTACGACATCGGTATTCAGGCGCTTTCCTCGGCCGCCGAGCGCAACGAAGACATCCTCTATGTCTGCTTTGACAACGAGGGCTACATGAATACCGGCGGGCAGAAGTCCTCCTCCACGCCCCACGGCGCGGCCACCGGTTCGACCCCGCTGGGCAAGGCGACGGTGAAGAAGAACCTGATCGAGATCATGGCCGCCCACCGCATCCCCTATATCGCCACCGCCAGCCCGTCGCACCTTGCCGACCTGGCCGCCAAGGTGCGCAAGGCCAAGGCGATCCGTGGCATGAAGGTGCTGATCGTGGTGATCCCCTGCCTGCCCGGCTGGGGGGTCGCGGACGACTCGGCGGTGCGGGTCGCGCGCCTGGCGGTGGAGAGCGGGGTGTTTCCGCTCCTGGAGGTCGAGGACGGCGTGACCTGGCGAATCGCCAGCGACAAGACCCG
>JALWJU010000639.1 GCA_026997055.1 Paracoccaceae bacterium
ACCCACCGGCCTACGACCCCCAATCCCACACCCTGGTCTACGCCCCGGCCGTGTGGGCCCGGCTGCCCCAGCAGCCTCAACCCGCCGACCTCTTCCTGCCTGTGGCGAGTCATTGGAGGTTGCCCCTGCCCGCCCTGCTGGCCCCGCGCTGGCGGGAGGTGGCGGAGCGCACGCCGCCCGGCCAGGCCCTTTTTGCCCGCACCCTGCCTGAGCAGGCCCGCGCCATGCTGGGCCGCATCGGCCAACGCTGGCTGGCCCGCCACCCGGCCGACGCGCCCTTCACCCCCGGCCGGCTGCGCCGCGCCTGGACCAACCTGACGCAAATCCTGGGCGGTCTGGATCCGCTCCTGGTGGGCTGGCTCTCCGGCCTGTGGCCTGAAGGCCACTATCCGCCCCTGTTCTACACCACCCTCTCCCTGCCCTGGCTGGCCTGCCGCTTTGAGCAGGCTCTGGAAAAAGTGGGACAGTCTCTGGGTTTGAGTCTGGATGCTTCTCAGGTATTGCCCCGACCTCTACTGCTCATGGGCTCGGTGTATCACCCCCGGCTGAGCGCCCTGCGCCGGGCCATCCGTGCTCTGGCCCGGGCCGTGGCGGAGGCCGCCACCGAGGCGGAGCGCCACAACGCCCTGACGCTGCTTACCCTGTATGGCCTGGCCCTCTTCATGGGCCTGCGCATCGGCGAGGCCGGTCGGCTGCGCTATGGCTGGTTCGACCTGGAGGCCACCTGGCGGGGCGATCCCCTGCCCTGGCTTACCCTGTCCGAAGCCAAGGGGAACCGCTTCACCACGGCCGCCCGCATCGTGCCCCTGCCCCCGCCGCTCCTGCCGGCCCTGCGGGTCCTCCTGGCCGAGGCCCCGGAGAAGCCCCTGCAGGCCCCGGCCTTTGGCTTTGTCACGCCCCGCGGCCGGGCTCCGGCCACGCCGGAGCGCATCGCCGCCCGCTTGCGGGCGTTGGAGGTCCCCGTGCCCCGCTGGCACGCCGGCCGGCACCTCTTGCGCTCCTTCCTGTTGCGCTATGGGATGGATCACGAGGGTGCCAACCTGATCCTGGGCCACCAGGCGGCTGGAGAAGAGGCCTGGAATCCCTACCGCACCGTGGACATTGGCGCCCATTTCCACGTCTACCGCCGCCTGACCCTGGCCCTGGCCCGGCTGCTACGCTGGCCGGAGGGCGTCGCGGGAAGGAAAAGCCCATGAAGCCTGAGGATTCCCTGCATCCTGCATCTTTGCCACCTGCATCCTGGCTCGCCCCTCTCGAAAGCGACACCGCCCTGCAAGGCCAGCCCGGCGTGCGGCGGTTGCTGGCTTTTTTGCGCGAGCGCCTGGCCGCAGGCGACGACCCCGCTCAGGCAGAGACCTGGACGACCTGGCTGGAGGCTCTGAGCCGCGGCCGCTCTCCCGAGACCCGGCGGCGCTACACCCGCCTCCTGCGCCGGGTGGCCCAGGCCTGGCGCCGGACCGGGCTGCTGGAAAGCCATCCCGAAGACGACCTGCCCACCACCGCGCCCCGCCGCCGGCTGAGCACCGTGCCCCTGGAGCGCTTGACCTATCCCTTCAGCGCCTATCGCCGCCTGGCCGCCCACCTGACCGACGCCCTCACTGGCAGGTTACCCGGGCCCGTGGTTCCGCCCTGGCTGGATCAGGCCGATCCGGCGGCCCTGACGGCCCTGGGACTGCTCCTGGGCGGGCTGGCCGTGTCTCGTCCGGGGCGTTATCTGGTCCGCCTCCAGGCCGATGACCTTCACCTCACCGAGCAGGGGGCCTTCCTCTTCCTGCGCCACCGCGACCACGAGGGCTGGTTCCCCCTGGCTCCTCTGCCGGCCCTGCTGTTGGCCCTCCTGCGGGCCCATCGCGGCAGCGCGCCCCTCTTCCCCCAGGGCCTGCCCCGCCGGGCCGTCCAGCGCCTGCTGGACGCCTGGACCACGGAACTCGGCCTGCCCCGGGTCACGCCCGCCCAACT
>JALWJU010000640.1 GCA_026997055.1 Paracoccaceae bacterium
AGCTGGTGGCGTCCAGCGGCGTGGGCACCATCGCCGCGGGCGTTGCCAAGGCCAAGGCCGACGTGATCCTGATCTCGGGCCACAATGGCGGCACCGGGGCGAGCCCGGCCACCTCGATCAAGTTCGCCGGCCTTCCCTGGGAGATGGGCCTGACCGAGGCGCATCAGGTGCTGGCCATGAACAACCTGCGCTCGCGGGTGACGCTCAGGACCGATGGCGGCCTGCGCACCGGGCGCGATATCGTCATGGCGGCGATGATGGGGGCCGAGGAATACGGCATCGGCACCGCCGCGCTCATCGCCATGGGCTGCATCATGGTGCGCCAGTGCCAGTCCAATACCTGCCCCGTGGGCATCTGCACCCAGGACGAGCGCCTGCGCGCCAAATTCACCCGGGATGCCGCCGACAAGGTGGTGAATCTCATCACCTTCTACGCCCAGGAAGTGCGCGAGATCCTCGCCTCCATCGGCGCGCGTTCGCTCGACGAGGTGATCGGGCGCGCCGACCTGCTCACCCAGGTCAGCCGCGGCAGCGCGCATCTGGACGATCTCGACCTGAACCCGCTTCTGATCCGCGTCGATGGCGCCGACAGCATCACCTATGACCGCAACCGCGACCGTACAGAGGTGGACGACACGCTGGATGCGCAGATCGTGCGTGATGCGCACCGCTTCTTCGAGGACGGCGAAAAGATGCAGCTTTCCTACAGCGTGCAGAATACCCACCGTACCGTAGGCGCGCGCCTGTCGAGCCATATCGTCAAGCGCTTCGGGATGCGCAATTCGCTCCAGCCCGACCACCTGACGGTCAAGCTCACCGGCTCCGCCGGCCAGTCGCTCGGCGCCTTTGCCGCGCCGGGGCTGAAGCTCGAAGTCTCGGGCGACGCCAATGACTATGTGGGCAAGGGGCTCTCGGGCGGCACCATCGTCGTGCGCCCGCCCATGGCGAGCCCCCTTGTCGCGGCCGAAAACACCATCATCGGCAATACCGTGCTCTACGGCGCCACCGGCGGCTACCTGTTTGCCGCGGGCCGCGCCGGCGAGCGCTTTGCCGTGCGCAATTCGGGCGCGCGGGTAGTGGTCGAAGGCTGCGGCTCCAATGGTTGCGAATACATGACCGGCGGGGTGGCGGTGATCCTGGGTTCCATCGGCGCCAATTTCGGCGCCGGCATGACCGGCGGCATGGCCTATCTCTACGACCCGGAGGGTCAGGCCCACGCCTGGATGAACATGGATACCCTGGTCACCTGCCCGGTCACCGTGGAGCATTGGGAAGCCGAGCTCAAGGAGCTGATCGAGCGCCACCTTGCCGAGACCGGCAGCGCCCGGGCGGCTGCCATTCTGGAGCACTGGGAGCGGGAGCGGAGCAATTTCCTGCAGGTCTGCCCGAAGGAAATGCTTGTACATCTGCCCCAGCCGCTGGGCCGGGAAACGGAGGGCGAGGCCTCGGCCTGAACCGGCCTGAAAAGGTCTGTTTCTGCCGCTGCGGCGGCCCTGCCTTGACAGGCGGGGCCGAGAGGGTCACCCTTGGAGCGGGTTAGGAGTGACAAGATCTTTTCAAGGAGTTGGACTCATGAAGTCTTCAAGAACAATAACCTTTCTGAGCAGCTGCGCGCTGGTGCTGGCCATGACTGCGCAGGCTGCCCTGGCTCTGGAAGCCGTCGCCAGAAGCGATGTGAACGTGCGCAGCGGTCCGGGGACCGAATTCATGCGCGTGGATACGCTTTCGGGTGGCGAATCCGTCAATATCCGCGAATGCTCCGGCAACTGGTGCTATGTGGAGCATCCCGGCCCCGATGGCTGGGTGAGCGCAAGCTACCTCGCTCCTGTCGGGGGAAGTTCCGGTGGCGGGAGCGGTGGCGGATCGGGGAGCGGCGCGGGTGCCGGTTCCGGATCGGGCTCCGGCAGCAGCGATGCCGATGCCGCCGCCGCTGCGATTCTCGGCATCATTCTTGGTGCCGTGGCTGCCAGCGCCGGCGGCAGCAGCAGCCCGCCGCCCCCCGATCCGGGCGCGTCCCTCCCCTACGGACCGGATACCTGCAAGGACGGCTATGTCTGGCGCGACATCTACCCGGGCGATCACGTCTGCGTGACCCCGGAAAGCCGCGCACAGGCGGCCCACGAAAACGACGTCGCCGGCGCCCGCGTCGATCCCACCGGCCCCTATGGACCCAATACCTGCAAGGACGGCTATGTCTGGCGCGAGGCTTATGCGGGCGACAAGGTCTGCGTGACCCCGGAGCGGCGCGCCGCCGTCGCTCAGGAAAATGCCGAGGGGCCGAGCCGCAGGGTCCTGCCCTGACAATAATCCCCGGGCCATGGCGCTACCCGTCATGGCCCGTTATTCCGGCATGACCGGACGACCGCCCTGCAGTACAGGCAGTACAGCCGGGGCGATCTTTCTGCGAAAAACCGAAGGGACGGACCCGAGAGGCGGTGTGGCTACGGCTTCGGGTCAGGCATCCTGCCCGGGGTCCTGTTTCCCATTCCGCCCCAAAACGTAAATTTCTTAAAAATTTTTTCGAATTTCACAATAATGCCTCATTTCGGACCTATAAGTTCGGTGTGTAACGAGTGTGAACAATAAAAGGCCTGTTTTCGTGCCGACCGCCTACAACGATCAGTTCTTCCTCATCGACCCCTACAGCCCGCCGCCTGCAGGTACGGCGATGAATTTCGTCACTTATGCCCTGGTTGACCAGGATGACGATTTCGATTTCGAAGCCGCGGGTGGCGATACCGTCAATGGCATCGACATTACCGCTTCCTGGCCCGGCGACACGGTGACCATCAATGTGCCCGGGGTGGGCAATGTCACCTATACTGGCGTGACATTCTATCTCGCCGATGGCAGCCGGGTCTTTACTCCGAATGACGGGCAGGTGCTGCAGAATGGCACGCTGGTCTCGACCACCTGGGTCAGCACTCAGGGACCACTCCTTGTGAAGGAGCTGGGGCCGGCCTGCTTCACGCCGGGGACGATGATCAGGACTGCCGACGGCCTGCGCCCGATTGAGAGCCTCGAGGTGGGTGACCTCGTGCACACCCGCGACCACGGCCTGCAGCCGCTGCGCTGGATCGGGCAGAGCCGGTTCGAGGCCGTCGGTGCCTTTGCTCCGGTGCTCATCCGCAAGGGCGCCCTGGGCAATCGCACCGATCTGAAGGTTTCGCAGCAGCACCGCATCCTGATCGCCGACTGGCGGGCGCAGATCTATCTGGGCGCCGATGAGGTGCTGGTGGCGGCAAAGGACCTGATCAATGGCCGTGACATCCTGATCGTCGAGGGCGGCGAGGTGGAATACCTGCACCTTCTGTTCGACCGGCACGAGATTCTCTCCACTTCGGGCCTGCATTCGGAGAGTTACCACCCGGCCCATGCGCTCGAGACCAGCGACCGGGCCACCCTGGCGGAGCTCATGCGATTTTTCCCGGAACTGGCGGGGGCTGATCCCGGCGGCTTCTGCACCGCGCGCCCGGTGGCACGCAGCTTCGAGGGGCGGCTGCTGGCGGCCTGACGCCGCAAATGCCCGGAGTGCGCTTGACCGCCTCGGTCCGGCAGGTCCAAAAGGGGTCGATGGCCAGCAAAACGCGCAAGAAAGCCCGCCCCGCGTCCCGGCGCAAGGGCGCTCCCCGCAAGTCCGGGCCACGGCGCGAGCCGTTCCGGCCCATGCGGTGGCTCCTGCGCTGGCTGCGCCGGCTGGTGCTGGCCACGATCGGGGTGATGCTGACCTGGATTTCCGCCTATGCCTTCCTCGATCCGCCCACCACCCCCTACATGCTTTCGGAAAAGGCCCGGCTGGGCGAGATCGACCAAGAATGGGTGCCGCTATCCGAAATCTCGCCTGATGTGGCGCCTGCCATTGTCGCCGCCGAGGACGCCAATTTCTGCACCCACTGGGGCTTCGACATGGCCGCAATCCGCGCCGCCATTGCCGATGGCGGCAGGCGCGGGGGCTCGACCATCTCCCAGCAGATGGTGAAGAATGTCTTTCTCTGGCAGGGCCGCTCCTGGCCGCGCAAGGCGCTGGAGGCGCTGATTACCCCGGTTGTCGAGCTGATCTGGACCAAACAGCGCATTCTCGAAGTCTATCTGAACGTGATCGAGTTCGACGAAGGCGTGTTCGGAATCGAGGCCGCCGCCCGGCACTATTTCGATACCGGGCCCGAGTCCCTGACCCTGCGCCAGGCCGCCCTGCTCGCCGCCGTGCTGCCCAATCCGAAGCAGCGTTCGCCAATCCGGCCCAACGCGGCGATGGAGGTCCGCGCCCGCCGGATCGCCGACGGGGCGGCAACGATCCGCGCCGACGGGCGCGCCGCCTGTTTCCAGGATTGAACAGCCCCGGCAAAGAGGTGCATAAGAAGTGTGGATCACAAGCACCAGGCACCAGGCCCAAGCACCGAGCAGCCATGAACCGCCTCTATCATTTCCCCCTGTCGCCCGCCTGCCGCAAGGTACGCCTCTCGCTGGCCGAAAAGAAGATCGAGGTCGAACTGATCGAGGAGCGCTACTGGGAGAGGGCTGCCGAATTCATGCGCCGCAACCCGGCCGGCAAGGTACCCGTCCTGCAGATGGGCAGACGCATCATGGCCGAAAGCGGGGCGATCTGCGAATATCTCGAAGAAACCGCCCCCGAGCCGCCGCTGATGCCCAAACGCGCCGAAGCCCGCTACGAGGTGCGCCGGCTGGTGGGCTGGTTCGACGACAAGTTCTTCAACGAAGTGACGAAAAACCTGCTCTACGAGCGCATCCACAAGAAGATCATGGGTCTCGCCCCCGAAAGCCGCAATGTGAAGCAGGGCGCGCGGGCGATCAAGTACCACCTCGATTACATGGGCAGCCTTCTGGACCATCGCCGCTGGCTGGCGGGCGACGTGATGACGCTCGCGGACTTCGCCGCCGCCGCGCATCTATCGGCGCTGGATTACGTCTCGGACGTGGACTGGAACCGCAATGCAAATGTGCGCGACTGGTATGCCAAGATCAAGTCGCGCCCGGCCTTCCGCTCGCTGCTGGCCGACAACCTGCCCGGCTTTCCGCCGCCGGCCCATTACGCGGATCTCGATTTCTGATGGCCGACGCGGCCCCGCTCAGGGACCGGCTGGAGCGGCAGGCGCGCACCGAGGGCTTCGCCGGCCTTGGCATCTGCCGTCCCGACGCCACCCCCGAGACCGCCGCCCGGCTCGCGCAATTCGTTGCCGAGGGGCGGCATGGACAGATGGCATGGATGGGCGAGCGAATGCACTGGCGCGGCTCGGCGGCCACGCTCTGGCCCGAAGCGCGCTCGGTGATCATGCTGGCCGAGCCCTATACGCCCGAGCACGACCCGATGGAGGTCACCCGCCAGCCCGGCAAGGGAGCGATCAGCGTCTATGCGCAGAATCGCGACTATCACGATATCGTCAAGAAGCGGCTCAAGCGCCTGGGCCGCTGGCTGATCGGGGCCGCGACGGAACCCTGCGAAATCAAGGTCTTCGTCGATACCGCCCCGGTGATGGAAAAGCCGCTTGCCGCCGCGGCCGGGCTGGGCTGGCAGGGCAGGCATACCAATCTGGTCAGCCGCGACCTGGGCAACTGGTTCTTTCTCGGGGCGATCTTCACCACGCTGGAGCTTCCGGTGGACCGGCCCGGAGACGACCATTGCGGCTCCTGTCGCGCCTGCCTCACCGCCTGCCCGACCGATGCCTTTCCCGCCCCCTATCAGCTCGATGCAAGGCGCTGCATTTCTTATCTCACCATCGAGCACAAGGGTCCGATCGACGAGGCGCTTCGCCCGCTTCTGGGCAACCGTATCTATGGCTGCGACGACTGCCTCGCTGCCTGCCCGTGGAACAAGTTTGCCGCCGCCGCGCGCGAGGCCCGTTACAGGGCCCGTCCCGAGCTTGTCGCGCCGGACCTCGCCTTCCTCGCCGGGCTGGACGAGGCGGCCTTTCGCGCGCTCTTTGCCGGCTCGCCGGTCAAGCGCACCGGGCGGGCGCGCTTTCTGCGCAATGTGGCCTATGCGATCGGCAATTCCGCCGACCCGTCGCTTGCCGATGCGCTGGCCCCGCTGCTTGAAGATCCGGACCCGACCCTTTCGGAAGCGGCACGCTGGGCGCTGGGGCGGCTTGGGGCTGCGGGTCCGTGACTCGTGGGATCGCGGACCGGCAGTTTCGAAGCGTTTCGGGGTCGGGATGAGGCGCAGGGGATTGGGCAATTCGTGGAAATCTGCAGGTGCCGCCGCTCCACTTTTCTGAGCATTCGGAAACTCACCTAACACATTGATATACTAGCTTTTTTCTCCCAACTTCTCGCGCATTTCCCGCAGGACAGGCAGGGCGGCGCGGGCCTTGTCGGTACCGATCGAGGCCACGATGTCGGCAATGATCGGCGTGATCGCCTGCAAGGCGGCATCGCGGGCGGCCAGCCCGGCGGGGCTGATCGTGACCATCTTGCGCCGGGCGTCGTCCCAGTCCGGATGGATATGTACATGCCCGGCCCATTCGAGCTTGTTCAGCGTATTGGTCATGGCGCCGCGGGTCAGGTGAAAGGCCCGCGCCAGCTGCGCCGGACTTCTGGGGCCGGAAGCATGGGCGAGGTGGTTGAGCACCGAGAAATGGCTCAGCTCCATGCCCTTGGGCAGGGCCCGCGACAGGGTGTTGCGGGCAAGCTGTCCGGCCATGAAGATTTCGCTGAACAAGGCGATGGAGAGGGTTTCGGAAGCGCCGGTATCGCTCATGCGGGCCCCGTGAAGCTGCGGTCGTGGGAGAGCGAGGGGATGCGGGCGCGGGCGGTGTTGGCATCTGTCAGCTTCAGGTTGACGAGCGTCACCCCCGGCGCCTTGCCGCCATCTGCCAGCACCTCGCCCCAGGGAGAGACGGCGAGCGAATGGCCGTGGGTATGGCGCGTACCGCCGTGGTGGCCGCATTGGCCCGGCGCGAGCACGAAGGCGCCGTTCTCGATGGCGCGGGCACGCAGAAGCGGCTCCCAGTGGGCCTTGCCGGTGACGGGGGAGAAGGCGGCAGGCACGGTAAGGATCGTGGCGCCCGCCTGGGCCAGCCGGCGGAACAGGTGCGCAAAGCGCAGATCATAACAGACCGCCATGCCCACATCGGCGAAATCCGTGCGCGCGATCACCGCCCGGTCGCCGGGGCGGTAGCCAGCGCTTTCGCGGTAGGTTTCGGTCGCGTCGATCTCCACGTCGAACATGTGGATCTTGTCATAGCGTGCCACCACCTCGCCGGCGGGGCTGACCATGAAGGAGCGGTTGGCCAGCCGTCCGTCCGCATCATCGGTCCTGAGCGCCAGCGAGCCGATCAAGAGCCAGATGCCCAGCGCCCTGGCCTCTTCGCGCAGGGCGGCAAGGGTGGGGTCGTCGGCCTCGTGGTGCAGCACGCGGGCGGCCAGCGCGCGATCCATTGACACGAAATTGGTGACTTCCGGCGTCAGGACGAATCGCGCCCCTCCGGCCGCCGCCTCGCGCACGAAGTCCAGCGTCACCGGGAGGTTCGCCGCCGGGTCGTCGCCCGAATTCAGCTGCACCAGCCCGACGCGCATCCCTAGCCCGCCAGCAGCGCGTCGAGCTTCTCGGCGCGCTCCAGCGCATAGAGGTCATCGCAGCCGCCCACATGGGTATCGCCGATGAATATCTGCGGTACCGTATAGCCGCCATTGGCGCGTGCCATCATCTCCTGGCGCAGGGCCGGGTCGCGTCCCACATCGATCTCCTCGTATTCTACTCCCTTGCTGTCTAGCAGACGTTTGGCCGCGTGGCAAAAGCCGCAGAACTGCGACGTGTAGATGGTGACTTTCTGCATGGTGCTCTCACTCTGCCCTTGATGCTCCTGTCGGGTGGCGGATGCGTTCGGGCAGAGATTTAGGCGTCTTTCACGGCGCGCGCCAGTACCAGCGTGAAAACGTCGCGGGCGCCGGCGGCAAGAGCGGCTTCGGTTGCGGCGGCAAGGGTGGCGCCGGTGGTCATCACGTCGTCCACAAGCAGCACGTCGCGCTCGTTCAGCTGTCCGGCCCTCTTCGGATGGGGCCGGATCGCGCCCTGCAGGGTGGCAAAGCGCTGCAGGCGGCCCGCGCCCTTGAGCGGTGGAGTGCGGCGGGGGCGAATCAGGGCGTCGGGCGCGTATTCGAGTCCGGTTTCGTGCGCCAGCGCCCGGGCGAGCAGCGCGGCCTGATTGTAGCGGCGGGCGATCAGGCGGGTCCAGTGGAGGGGTACGGGCACGATCAGCATGCCGGGCCTGCGGATCGGGGCCAGCGCGCGGGCCAGCCAGCGGCCGGCCGGCCGGGCCAGATCGGTGCGGTCGTGGTGCTTGAGTGCGAGCACCAGGCGGCGGGCATTGTCGCGGTGGAGAAGCGCGGCGCGTCCGCGCGACCAGGGGCGCTTCACATGCAGGCATTCGTCGCAGGTGAGCGTCTCGTCCGGCGCTGCCTCGCCTGGCAGCGGCGCGCCGCAGCTGTCGCAGATCAGACCGGTGATGAAGGGGGTCTGGGCCCAGCAGGTACCGCAGAGACCGAAATCCTCGGCCAGCGCTTCCCCGCAGGAAATGCACTGGCTGGGATACAGCAGGCGCAAAGCCGATTGCATTTCGCCCTCCTTTGCGTATCACTCGCGTCCATGACCGCCTTCGACCAGCCGCCGAGACTGACCGATCGCCGCGCGCTCAGGCGCAACCGTGCCCGCGCCCGGGACGAAGCGCTGTTTTTGCAGCGGCTGGCGCTGGATGAGGTAGAGGATCGCCTGAAAATGGTTAACAGATCCTTTACAGAGTCGGCG
>JALWJU010000641.1 GCA_026997055.1 Paracoccaceae bacterium
TCATGGATTCGAGGATCAGGATCGGCTCGTCCTCCTCCAGTTCGGCCCCCGGCCGGGCGACGATCTTCCACACGGTGCCGGCGATTTCGGATTCGACGATCTCTTTCATCTGGCTGTTCCTCTTGGCTTTCAAACGGTCGTGGGCCAGGCGGCCATGTCGTGGCGCCCGACGCCTCCGCCCGGCCGGCGGGCGAGGAAGTCGAGCATCTCGGCAATCCAGTCGCGGGTTTCGGCGGGCGCCAGCACCTCGTGGGCGCCGAAAGCGCCGGCAAAGGCCCAGGGCGAGGTGTCGAATTCCATCTCGGCCAGGTCCGGGCGGATATTGGCGGCCACGCCTGGCCCCATGAAGCTCACATCCGCCGTCGGCCAGATCGCCATCGCGTCCGAGTTGCGCCCGCCGCCCAGATTCAGGAATGCCTGCCCGTAGCTCTTGCGCAGGATCACGGCGACCTTGGGCACGCTGACCAGTTGCAGGGCGTGGATCATGTTCATGATATAGGCTGGTGCTCCCTTGCGCTCGCCCTCCTTGCCGACGAGGAAGCCCGGCGTGTCCACCAGGAATACCAGCGGGATGTTGAAGCTGTCGCACAGCACCATGAAGGAGGTCGCCTTGCGACAGCCCTCCGGGTCGAGCGCGCCGCCCTTGAACATCGGGTTGGTGGCGATCACGCCGACGCTCTGCCCCTTCAGCCGCGCCAGCGCGGTGACGGCCGAGCGGCCGAACCTGTCCTTGAGCGGGAAATAGCTGCCGGTGTCGAAGAGGTGCCGGATCACCTTGCGCATGTCATGGACGCGCTGCGGCGCGGTGGGTACCAGATCGGCCAGCGCCGTCTGGTCGGGCGCGCCGGCATCGGCGATGCGGGGGGGTGCCTCGCCCGCATGGCCGGGCAGGTAGGACAGGAAGCGGCGGATCAGGCCGATCGCCTCCTCGTCGCTTCTGGCCACCGCATCGACAAGCCCCGTCACCTCGGCATGGAGCTTCCAGCCGCCGAGCGCCTCGGGGTCCACCTCTTCGCCAATGGCCTGGCTGGTGACCAGCGGGCTGGATACGGCCAGAAAGGCGCCCTTGCGCATGACGCAGAAATCCGACAGCACCGAATACCAGGTGGAAGAGCCCAGGCACGGCCCCAGCACGGCGCTGACCCAGGGGGTTTCGCGGCGGCGGCAATATTGCTGGCTGTCCTGGCCCATCTGGGCCATCGCCCTCGCCCCCATGGTCTCGGGCAGGCGCGAGCCGGTCGATTCGCCGAGGAAGACCAGCGGCATCCCGGCCCGCGTCGCCTGATCCTTCATGTAGGCGATCTTGCGCGCGTTCACATTGGCCGAGCTTGCGCCCTTGACGGTCAGGTCGTTGGCCACGGCGGCGGCCGGGCGGCCTTCGACATGGCCGAAGGCGGCGATCTTGCCGTCGGCGGGGGTGCGCGCCTCGTCGCCGGGTGTGATCGAGGTGGCAAGCTGGCCGATCTCGCGCATCTGCCCGCCGTCGAAGAGCAGCGCCAGGCGTTCGCGGGCGTTCAGCAGCCCTTCGGCGCGGCGGCGGGCGAGCTTCTCCGCCCCGCCCATTTCCAGCGCCCGGGCGCGGCGCGCTTCAAGCTCTTCGCTCAGTGCCGCATGTGCGGCGGGGGCGGTTCTTTCGGGCTCGGCCATGGGAATCTCCGGTTGGCTCTTGTCCGGATGTCTATCGCAGATTGTTGGATTGTTGACAATAGGGAATCGAAAGGCTATTCCCAGGCTGAACCGGCGTGCAGGATGCGCCGCAGCAAGGGGGTGTGCGATGGGCCTGGCGCATCGGGATGTGAGGCGGATACTGGAGCTTCTGGAGCAGGCGAAGCATCTGGACCATGTGGAGATCACCCTGGGGGACTATGTGCTGCGCGCAGGCAGGTCGCCGCTGCCTGCCGTTTCTGCGCCCGCCGCGCCCGCCATGCCTGCGGCCGGAGCTGCGCCCCCCGCGC
>JALWJU010000642.1 GCA_026997055.1 Paracoccaceae bacterium
TCGTCATTGACGCCCTTCATCACGACCATGTTGATCTTTACCGGACTGATCTCCGCCTCCTTCGCTGCCATCAGGCCGGCGAGCACCTTCTCCAGCTTTCCCTTGGTGATCCGCTGAAACACCTCGGCCCGGAGGCTGTCGAGGCTGACATTGATGCGGGAAACGCCCGCCTGCTTGAGTTCGGAGGCATGCCGCGCGAGCCGCGTGGCGTTGGTGGAGAGGGAGAGATCCTCGAGATCCGGCAGCGCCGCCAGACGTGCCGCAAGCCCGGTGAGATTCTTTCTGACCAGCGGTTCGCCGCCGGTAAGACGGATACGGCGCACGCCCATGCTGGTGAAGGCGCGAACAACCCGTTCGATTTCATCGTGGGTGAGCCAGTCCTCAGGTTCTTCGAACCCCCTGAAACCTTCGGGCATGCAGTAGAAACACCGAAGGTCACAGCGATCCGTCACCGATATCCGGACATATTCAATACGACGCTGGAACGGGTCGACCAACATGCTCATGGAATCATTATAGACCTCACGGGCCCTGCAATGACAGGTCTTGAGTCAATGACAACGCGGACAATAACTGGTAACAGCCCCACCGGCGAGCCGGTCGCGACGCCACACCTACCCCCTCTGTCTTTCCGCATCTCGGTTGAGCTCGACCATCTCGCCCTCAATCCACTGTTCCACCTCGGCGATGATCTCGGCCGCGCTCTTGCCCGCGGGATCGATCACCGGCCCTATCCGCACGGTGATGGTTCCCGGATACTTGATGAAATGCTCACGTGGCCAGAAATAGCCGGCGTTGTGCGCGATCGGCACGACCGGATAGCCGGAGGCCTCGGCCAGCACGCCGCCCCCGAGCTTGTAGCGCCCCTTCTTGCCGGGCTGGACCCGCGTGCCCTCGGGAAAGATCACCACCCAGCGGCCCGCCTGCAGTCGCGACCGGCCCTGCTCCACCACCTGTCGCACGGCATTGCGGCCGGCCTTGCGGTCGATGGCGATGTGGTCCAGAGCCGCCAACCCCCAGCCAAAGAACGGAATGTACATCAGCTCCTTCTTCAGCACCCAGGCCATCGGCGGCAGAACCTGCGCCAGCGCCATCGTTTCCCAGGTGGATGAGTGCTTCGACATCGCAATGGCCGGTTCTGCCGGGAGATTCTCGCGCCCCTCGACACGGCAGTCGATGCCACAGATCGATTTCAGCGCCGCCAGGTTGAGCCGCGTCCAGCTCATGACGATGGGGTAGCGGCGCGGCAGCGGCAGCAGAAACAGCAGCGGGGAGAACATGCCGTAGACGATCGTCGAGGAGGCATAGACCAGCCAGAACAGGGCGGAGCGAACGGCGAGCAGTGCAGTGTTTTGGGCCATGGGTTCGATTGTCAGCGAGGATCGGGAGGAGCAGTCACAGGCGTATTGCTGAAAGCAGTTACAGTCTAGCAGAGGAGCGCATCGGCCACGGCGGCCAGATCGTCGAAAACCCGGGTGCCGGGCGGCAGCCCGCCCGCCGCCAGCGTTCGCTCGCCCTTGCCGGTGCGCACCAGTATCGGCATAGCGCCCACCGCCTCGGCGGCCTGCAGGTCGCGCAGCGAATCTCCTATCACCGGGACGTTCCGCAGCGCCACACCGGCATCGGCCGCAATGCGAAGATACATGCCCGGTCGGGGCTTGCGACAATCGCAGCCCTCATCCGGTCCGTGAGGGCAGAAGCGAATCGAGGCGATCGTCCCGCCCCATCCGGCCAGCTCGGCGCGCAGCTTGTCGTGCATGGCGCGCAGGTCATCCTCCGTCAGCAATCCGCGCCAGATTCCCGATTGGTTGGTCGCCACATGAATATCGAAGCCCCCACGGCTCAGCCGCGCCATCGCCTCGATGCTGCCCGGCAGCGCGACCCACTCGTCCACCGACTTGATAAACGCGTCGGAGTCCTCGTTTATCACACCGTCTCTGTCGAGAATAA
>JALWJU010000643.1 GCA_026997055.1 Paracoccaceae bacterium
TCACCGGGCCGCCCGGCCCGGTGAGCGGTTGGCGAAAGGGCGAGGATCATGGAAAAGTGGCACCGGCAGACGCAGGCCGTGCATGCGGGCACACGGCGCAGCCAGTATGGCGAGATGAGCGAGGCGATCTTCCTCACCCAGGGCTTTGTCTATGAGAGCGCCGAGGCGGCCGAGGCGCGCTTCGTGCAGGCGGGGGCGGACGAATACATCTATGCCCGCTATGGCAATCCGACCGTGGCCATGTTCGAGGAGCGCATCGCCCGGCTCGAGGGGGCCGAGGATGCCTTTGCCACCGCCAGCGGCATGGCGGCGGTCTCGGGCGCGCTGATGAGCGGGCTCGGGGCGGGCGATCATGTCGTGGCGGCGCGCGCGCTGTTCGGCTCCTGCCTCTATGTGCTCGAAGAGGTGCTGGGGCGCTTCGGGGTCGAGGTGACGCTGGTCGATGGCGGCGACCTCGCCGCCTGGGAACGCGCGATCCGGGGTGACACCAAGCTGGTATTCTTCGAGAGCGTCTCCAATCCGACGCTGGAACTCGTTGATATCGCCGCCGTTTCCGAGATGGCCCACAGGGTCGGCGCGCGGGTGATGGTCGATAACGTCTTTGCCACCCCGGTCTTTTCGCGCGCGCTGGAACTGGGGGCCGATGTGGTGATCTACTCGGCCACCAAGCATATCGACGGGCAGGGCCGCTGCCTCGGGGGCGTGGTGCTGGGCAGGCGCGATTTCATCCGCTCGACGCTCGAGCCCTACATGAAGCATACCGGCGGCGCGCTCAGCCCGTTCAATGCCTGGCTGCTGCTGAAGGGGCTCGAGACTCTGGAGCTCCGGGTGCGCGCGCAGGCGGCCTCGGCGCAGGCGCTCGCCGAGACGCTCGAGGGCCATGCGGCGCTTGCGCGGGTGATCTATCCGGGCCTTGCCGCGCACCCGGACCATGCGCTCGCCATGCGCCAGATGGGCGCCGGCGGCACGGTGCTGACGCTGGAGGTGAAAGGCGGGCAGGAAGGGGCGTTCCGCTTCCTCAACGCATTGAAGATCGTGAAGATTTCCAACAACTTGGGCGACGCCAAGTCGATCATTACCCACCCGGCCACCACCACCCACCAGCGCCTGCCCGAGGCGCAGAAGGCGGCGCTCGGGATCACCCCCGGCCTCGTGCGCCTCTCGGTGGGGCTCGAACATGTGGAGGATCTGGGGCGCGACATCCTGGGGGCGCTGGCGGCGGTGTAGAGGGCTGGTCCTGGGCGCGGGAACGGGGCCTGCGACGGCGCGGCATTTTGCGTTTCGCGTCCGCTCCCCTACATTGGGCGGGCGAACAGGTGCAAGGAGGAGCCCCGATGAATTACCAATGCCCCGGCCCGGACGAGACCCCCGACCGCGAGGAAGCCGCGCGCGCGCTCGAAACCCTGCGCGCCTGGGCGCGGGCCGCCGACCCGGTGGAGGTGGCCGGGCTGGATCCGTCGATCGCCCGGCTGCTGCCCGGGGGCGAGGTGAGCAATTACCCGGCGCTCAGCCGCCAATACCCCGAGGATTTCATCCCCGATGCGGCCTACAAGGCCTCGATGCCCGACCTGCAGAACGGCCCGGCGAGCCTGATCCAGGGCGCGCGCGAGATGATCCAGCATGTGGGGATCTCGAACTTCCGCCTGCCGATCCGCTACCACACCCGCGACGGGGGCGACATCACGCTGGAGACGTCGGTCACCGGCACGGTCAGCCTCGAGGCGGGCAAGAAGGGGATCAACATGTCGCGCATCATGCGCTCGTTTTACGAGCATGCGGAGGAGACCTTTTCCTTCGACGTGATCGAGGCGGCGCTGGACGATTACAAGGCCGACCTTGAGAGCCTGGATGCGCGGATAGAAATGCAGTTTTCCTACCCCGCGCGGGTCAGATCCCTGCGCTCGGGCCTCTCGGGCTATCAATATTACAACATCGCGCTCGAAC
>JALWJU010000644.1 GCA_026997055.1 Paracoccaceae bacterium
AGGGCGCCGCGCGCGCCGCCCTCGAGGATGCCGGCATGGAGGTGGACGACATCGACGCCATCGTGCTCGCCACCACCACCCCCGACCTCACCTTTCCGGCCACCGCCACCATGGTCCAGCGCGCGCTCGGCATGACAAGGGGCTTTGCCTTTGACGTGCAGGCGGTCTGCGCCGGCTTCATCTTCGCGCTCACCAATGCCAATGCGCTGATCCTCTCGGGCCAGGTCGAGCGGGTGCTGGTGATCGGCGCCGAGACCTTCTCGCGCCTGCTCGACATGAGCGACCGCTCCACCTGCGTGCTGTTCGGCGACGGCGCCGGCGCGGTGGTGCTGGAGGCGCGCGCGCTCAGCGGCACCAATGCGGACCGCGGCATCCTCGCCGCCGACCTCCACAGCGACGGGCGTGACCGCGAGATGCTCTATGTGGATGGCGGCCCCTCCGCCACCGGCACGACCGGCGTCGTGAAAATGCTGGGAAATCAGCTGTTTCGCAAGGCCGTCGAGCGCCTCACCGAGACCGCCCACCGGGCGCTGGGCCAGGCCGGCCTGTCGGATAACGACGTGGACTGGATCATCCCCCACCAGGCCAATATCCGCATCATCCAGGGCACCGCCAGGCGCATGGGCGTGCCGATGGAGCGGGTCATCGTCACCGTGCAGGACCACGGCAACACCTCCGCCGCCTCGATCCCGCTGGCCATGTCGGTGGCCAAACAGCAGGGCCGGCTCAGGCAGGGCGACCTGATCGTGACCGAGGCGATCGGCGGCGGGCTCAGCTGGGGCGCGGTGGTGCTGCGCTGGTAACCCGCGCGGCAGGGTATCGGGCAGCAGGGTGTCGGGCAGCAGGGCAGCCCGCCCGCGCCGGCGCGGCCAGGCCCGGGCAAAGCCGCGCACAGAGGCGGATTGCAATTCGCAAACCATTGTTCAAGCCATTGTTATTGACTCGGAAAATCAATTCTCCCATGCTACGCAAAGTATCCGGGGGAGAGAGAACATGAGCGGCAAGACCTTGACACGCATGGACCTCAGCGAAGCGGTGTTTCGAGAAGTCGGCCTTTCGCGCAACGAGAGCGCACAACTGGTCGAGAGCATATTGCAGCATATCTCGGATGCACTGGTGCGGGGCGAAACGGTGAAGATCTCCTCCTTCGGGACCTTCAGCATCCGCGACAAGAATGCCCGCATCGGGCGCAACCCCAAGACCGGCGAGGAAGTCCCCATCTCCCCGCGCCGGGTGCTCACTTTCCGCCCCTCGCACCTGATGAAGGAACGGGTGATCGAGGGCAACCGATCCGACCGCGGATGAATGGGCCGGCGCTACCGGGCATTCGCGGGCCGGCCATCCTCGTTCGCGCCATCCGCGTCATCCGCGCCACCGGGCCTGCCGCCGGCCGCACCGCCGGGCGCATCGCCGGGCGCGGACAGAACAGCAGGCAGATGACATGACCAACAAGTCCCCCGAAGCCTTCCGCACCATCAGCGAGGTGGCGGACTGGCTTGGCGTCCCCACCCATGTGCTGCGCTTCTGGGAGAGCCGCTTTGCCCAGGTCAAGCCCGTGAAACGCGCCGGGGGGCGGCGCTACTACCGCCCCGCCGACATGGCCCTGCTCGGCGGCATCCGCAAGCTCCTGCACGAAGACGGCATGACCATCCGCGGGGTGCAGAAGCTCTTGCGCGAAGAGGGGGTAAAATACGTGGCCGCCCTGTCGCCGCCGCTCGACGAGCCGGCCATGCGCGATGTGAGCCCGGCCAATGTGGTTTCCCTCGAAGAGGCCCGGGGCGGAGAGGGGGAAGCAGCGGGTACCGCCCAGGCTCCTGAGCCTTCCGCCCCTGAGCCTTCCGCCCAGCTATTCGGAGCGTCGCCCTCCGCGGAGGAAATGCCCGTTCCCTCCGAAGCCGGAGCCCCCGGCGCAAGCGCCCCATCCCCGGAGGCAGAGGCG
>JALWJU010000645.1 GCA_026997055.1 Paracoccaceae bacterium
ATCTGATCGTGCGCGACGGCGGTATTCCCGGCGTCACCATCCGTCTCGGGCGCGGCTTCAATGCCATTGCCTGCACCGATGCGGGCCGCGTCATCGCCGGGGCGGCGGCGCTTGACGCCCATGTGGCCCGGCGCGCCGCCGAAGCCGGGCGCGACCTCACCTTCCTGCGCACCATCCCCGGCACGATCGGCGGCGCGGTGCGCATGAATGCGGGCTGTTATGCAAGCTACGTCGCCGACGTGCTGGAAAGCGCGCGCGCGGTGACGCGCGCGGGCGAGGTAGTCACGCTCGCGCCCGCCGACCTTGCCCTTGGCTACCGCTCCAGCGCGCTGCCCGAGGGCTGGGTGCTGACCGAGGCCACCTTCGCCCCGCCCGCGGGCGATCCGGCCGCGCTGGAAGCGCGCATGGCAGAGCAGATCGCCCGGCGCGACGCCTCCCAGCCCACCCGCGATCGCACCGCCGGCAGCACCTTTCGCAACCCGTCCGGCGCCAGCTCCACCGGGCGCGCCGATGACAGCCACGCGCTCAAGGCCTGGAAGCTGATCGACGAAGCCGGCCTGCGCGGCGCGCGCCTGGGGGCTGCGCAGATGAACCCGAAGCACCCCAATTTCCTCACCAATACCGGCGGCGCGACCGCGGCCGAGCTCGAGGCGCTTGGCGAATTGGTGCGAAAAAAGGTTTACGAAAACAGCGGTTTGACGTTAGAATGGGAAATCATGCGGATAGGCAATCCGGGTGAGGATCGCAGGAGCGGCGGGGAGAGGCAAGGCCAGGAGCAAGGCTGACCCCAACATCTTGTGGCCGACGAGCAGAAGAGCCCCAGATGGGCCGGGTATTGAGTAACGACAAGGGCCGCGAACGGCCCGGAGAACGAGGCAGAAGTGGCGGGCAAACCGAAAGGCAAGGCCCAAAAGGTAGCCGTATTGATGGGCGGGGCGTCGGCCGAGCGCGACGTGTCCCTCAGTTCCGGGAAGGAATGCGCGGCGGCCTTGCGGGCGGAGGGCTACGAAGTGGTCGAGGTCGATGCCGGCCCCGACCTTGCCCTGCGCCTCGCCGAGATCCGCCCCGATGTCGCCTTCAACGCCCTGCACGGGCGCTGGGGCGAAGACGGCTGTGTGCAGGGTCTGCTCGAATGGTTGCGCATCCCCTATACCCATAGCGGCGTGCTGGCCTCGGCGCTGGCCATGGACAAGACCCGCGCCAAGCAGGCCTACCGCGCCGCCGGCCTGCCGGTGGCCGAGAGCCTGCTTGCGCCCGCGCGCGAGGTCGGCGCGCGCCACGTCATGGCGCCCCCCTATGTGGTCAAGCCCAATGCCGAGGGCTCCTCGGTGGGCATCCATATCGTGCGCGAGGCCGCCGACCCGCCCCCCGCCCTGGCCGAAGACGCGCCCGAGGCCCTGCTGGTCGAAGCCTTCGTGCCCGGGCGCGAACTCACCACCACGGTGATCGGCGAGCGGGCGCTGGGGGTGACCGACATCCTCACCGAGGGCTGGTACGATTACGACGCCAAGTACAGCGAAGGCGGCTCGGTGCATGTCTTTCCCGCCGATATCCCCGCCGAGATCGAGATCCACTGCCTCGACTACGCCCTGCGTGCCCATGAGGCGCTGGGCTGCCGGGGCGTCAGCCGCACCGATTTCCGCTGGGACGAATCGCGCGGCCTCGAAGGCCTGGTCCTGCTCGAGACCAACACCCAGCCGGGCATGACGCCCACCTCGCTGGTGCCCGAACAGGCCGCCGCGCTGGGCATGTCCTTCGGCGCGCTCTGCGCCTGGATGGTGGAGGACGCCTCATGCGACCGCTGAACCTGTTCGCCCGCCGCCGCGCCGCAGCGGTGATGCCCCCGCGGCCGACCCCGGCGGTGGAGGAGCCGCCCCTCACCGTGGCCCAGCGCGCAGCCCGCGCCCGCAAGGCGAAGCTGCTGGCCGAACAGGCGGCA
>JALWJU010000646.1 GCA_026997055.1 Paracoccaceae bacterium
CGACCGAGCGGATGCCGCGGGCGGCCAGTTCCGCGCGCACCTTGCGCCCGAGTTCCCACTGGGCGGCGGCGAGCGTGTCGAAGCCGGCTTCGCGCGCCTCCTGTATCGCCCCATGCAGGGCGCGCAGGGCGTCGGTGGGCATGGTGGCGTGATAGGCGTGGCCGCCCGCCTCATAGGCTTCCATGATCGCGAGCCACTTGCCGAGATCGAGGGCAAAGGAGGTGGATTTTCCGCCCCTTGCCATGTCGCGGGCGCGCTCGTTGAGCATCACCATGCCGGCCGAGGGCGGGGCGGACCAGCCCTTTTGCGGTGCCGAGATCAGCACATCGACGCCGGTCTCCCGCATGTTGACCCAGACGCAGCCCGAGGCGATGCCGTCGAGCACGAACAGCCCGCCATGCGCATGGGTGGCATCGGCCACGGCGCGCAGGTAATCGTCGGGCAGGATCATGCCGCTGGCGGTCTCCACATGCGGGGCGAATACCACGTCGGGCCTGGTGGTGCGGATCGCCTCCAGCACCTCGTCGAGCGGGGCCGGGGCGAAGGGAGCGTCGGGGGCATTGCCGCTGCGCCGGGCCTTGAGCACGGTTTCCTCCGCCGGGATCGCGCCGGCCTCGAAGATCTGGCTCCAGCGGTAGGAGAAGAAGCCGTTGCGGATCACCAGCGCCTTTGCCGAGGCGGCGAACTGGCGCGCCACCGCCTCCATCGCGCAGGTGCCGCCGCCGGGGACCAGCGCCACCGCGTCGGCCGCATAGACCTCGCGCAGGGTGGCGGAGATGTCGCGCATGACCTGCTGGAAGGCCGCCGACATGTGATTGAGCGAGCGGTCGGTGAAGACCACGGAGAATTCTTCCAGTCCGCCGGGGTCGATATCGCTGCGAAGGGCCATGTCTTTTCCTGCATCTGGTGGGGTTTCCGATCTGTGTCACGAAAGCGGCGGGGAGCGCAAGGGCGTGTTCAACGGCCTGCGCTGTCATCCTGGCCAAAGACCGCCTCGAAGCTCTCGCGCAGCGCGAGGTCCACGTCTTCCATGCACACCGGCAGGCCGAGATCGACCAGCGAAGTTACCCCGTGCTCGGCAATCCCGCAGGGGACGATGCCGCTGAAATGCTCCAGATCGGGCTCCACGTTGATCGAGATTCCGTGGAAGCTGACCCAGCGGCGCAGGCGGATGCCGATGGCGGCGATCTTGTCCTCGCGCGGACTGCCGTCCGGGGCCGGGGGCTTTTCCGGGCGCACCACCCAGACGCCCACGCGCCCCTCGCGGGTCTCGCCCTTCACGCCGAAATGGGCAAGCGTGGCGATCACCCATTCTTCCAGCTGGCGGACAAAGGCGCGCACATCGCGCCCGCGCGCGCCCACGTCCAGCATCACATAGACGATTCGCTGGCCGGGGCCGTGATAGGTGTACTGGCCGCCGCGCTTGCTGGGATGGACCGGGAAGCGGTCGGGCGCGATCAGGTCCTCGCGCCGGGCCGAGGTGCCGGCGGTATAGAGCGGCGGATGCTCGAGCAGCCAGATCAGCTCCTCGGCCTCGCCGCGGGCGATGGCCTCGGCGCGCGCCTCCATGAAGGCCTCGGCGGCGCGGTAATCGGTCAGCCCTTCGCTGGTGATCCATTCGACCATTTCGCTATCTCTGCCCCTCTGGCGTGCTTCTCTCCGGCGCGCCCTATGGCAGAAGCCCGGCGGCGCGGATGGCCTTCACATAGGTGCGGCTGACCGGGATGTCACGCCCGTCCGACATGCCGAGCACCGCCCTGTCGCCCGCCCGCCTGGCCGTGCGCACCTGGTCCAGGGCCACCCAGTGCGAGCGGTGCACCTGCAGGCCGTCCACGCCTTCGGTTTCGGCCATTGCATCCGTGAAGCGCATGAGCAGCATTGCATGGCCCTTGTCGGTGCGCACCTCGACGTAATGGTCTCGCACCGAAAGCGAGATCAG
>JALWJU010000647.1 GCA_026997055.1 Paracoccaceae bacterium
GGCGAAGCCCGGAGCCGCGGCACGGCCTGCTCGCCCGCGCCGCGGTCCGAACCGGCGCCGGCGGCAATGCGAAGCACCGGAAAGCCCGAAATCGCCCGAAAACCGCGGGCGCCGGCAGAAAGCGGCGAAAAAACTTGTGCCCCGTTAACCAAAACCCCATAAGCTGCGCGCTATTGTCGCACCCGTGATTCTCACGACCAGAAGGAGCCGAGAGGCCGATGTCCGCATCCAGCGCCGCCCCGAAGGAGCCGAGCTTCCGCGAATCCGTTGATCTGATGTTCAACCGCGCGGTGAATGTCATGGACCTTCCGCCAGGGCTCGAGGAGAAGATCCGCGTCTGCAATGCCACCTATATCGTGCGCTTCGGCGTGCGCCTGCGCGGCGAGGTGCAGACCTTTACCGGCTACCGCTCGGTCCATTCGGAGCATATGGAGCCGGTCAAGGGCGGCATCCGCTACGCGCTGGGCGTGAACCAGGACGAGGTCGAGGCGCTCGCCGCGCTGATGACCTACAAATGCGCCCTGGTCGAGGCGCCCTTCGGCGGCTCCAAGGGGGGCCTGTGCATCGACCCGCGCCAATACGAGGAGCACGAGCTGGAGCTGATCACCCGCCGCTTCGCCTACGAACTGGCCAAGCGCGACCTGATCAACCCGTCGCAGAACGTCCCGGCGCCGGACATGGGCACCGGCGAGCGCGAGATGGCCTGGATCGCCGACCAGTATGCGCGCATGAACACCACCGACATCAACGCCCGCGCCTGCGTCACCGGCAAGCCCGCCCATGCCGGCGGCATCCAGGGCCGGGTCGAGGCCACCGGGCGCGGGGTGCAATACGCGCTGCGCGAGTTCTTCCGCCACCCCGAGGACGTGGCCGCCTCGGGCCTCTCCGGCGGCCTCGAGGGCAAGCGCATCGTCGTGCAGGGGCTGGGCAATGTGGGCTATCACGCGGCCAGGTTCCTGTGCGCCGAAGACGGCGCGCGGATCACCGGCATCATCGAGCGCGACGGGGCGCTGGTGGACGAAGACGGCCTCGACGTGGAAGCGGTGCATCGCTGGATCGTGCGCCACGGCGGGGTCAGGGGCTATGCCGACGCCACCTTTGTGGAAAAGGGCGCTTCGGTGCTCGAGCATGACTGCGACATCCTGATCCCGGCGGCGCTGGAAGGGGTGATCAATCTCGCCAACGCTGCCCGTATCAAGGCGCCGCTGATCATCGAGGCCGCCAATGGCCCGGTCACCGCCGGGGCCGACGAGATCCTCAATGACAGGGGCACCGTCATCATCCCCGACATGTATGCCAATGCCGGCGGCGTCACGGTGAGCTATTTCGAATGGGTCAAGAATCTCAGCCATATCCGATTCGGCCGGATGCAGCGCCGCCAGGAAGAGGCGCGCCATCAGCTGGTGGTGAACGAGCTGGAACGGCTCGACCGCTACCTGGGCGATGCCTGGAGTCTGAGCCCGGATTTCAAGGAAAAATACCTGCGCGGCGCCGACGAACTGGAACTGGTGCGTTCGGGGCTGGATGACACGATGCGCACCGCCTACCAGGCGATGCGCGAGGTCTGGCACAACCGCGACGAAGTGAAAAACCTGCGCATGGCCGCCTATGTCGTGGCCATCGAGCGGGTCGCCCGGAGTTATCAGGCCAAGGGGCTGTAGGGCATAGCCCCATGAACGTATCTCGTTGCCCGACCGGCCCGGGCGCATGCGCGCGCCCCCGCCGGGGCGGAGGCGGCAGGGCACAACCGAGGCAGGCCCGCGCGGCGCTACGAAAGTCCGTTCGCCTGCTGCACCGCGCGGATGAATTCGATGATGTCGGCGAGATCCGCATCGGTCAGCCCCTCGATCGGGGGCATGTTGCCAAAGCGCCAGTGGTGGCTCTGCACCCCGCGCCGGACCGCCATACGGATCGCCATGTCGCCGTGGTGGCCGGGCACATAGAGGCGATGCACCAGCGGCGGCCCCTTGCCTTCGAGCCCGCCGGCATTGGCGCCGTGGCAGGCCGCGCAGATCGCGCCGAAGGCCTGCTGGCCGCGCCGGGCGCCGCCTTCGAGCGCAGGCAGGGTCACGGCAACCATCTCGCCGCTGGCTGGCCGCGCGCCCGTAGCAGCGGATGCGCCCGCCCCCGCGCCTGCGACGGCAGTCGCGCCCGGCATCGGCGCCTCGCGGCTGATCCACCAGCCCGCCGTCGCCAGAAGCACCGCCCCGGCGCCGGCCCAGATCCACTTGTTCATGGAGATTCTCCGTCTTGCCCCGTTTCCCGGAGAAGCTGCGGCTTCCGGCAGGGGCAAGGTCAAGGCTCTTCAGCAGGCTTTCGTTCAGCCGCTGCGCGCCGCGCGCCAGCGGGCCGCCGCCGCGCCGAATGCCTCGAAGAGCGGGCGCGAGACCGGGTCCTCGGCGGCGCGGTATTCCGGGTGCCACTGCACCGCCAGGGCAAAGCCAGCCGCCCCCTCGATATAAATCGCCTCGGGAGTGCCGTCTTCGGCGTGGCCATCCACCACCACCCTCGGCCCGGTCTGCTTGATCCCCTGGCCGTGGAGCGTGTTGGTCATCACCTCGCGGGCGCCAAACAGCCGGGCAAAGGGGCCGTCCTCGCTCAGGATCACCTTGTGGCGCAGGGCGAATTTCTCCTCCAGCGTGCCATCCGGCGGCATCCGGTGATTCATCCGCCCCGGAAGCTCGCGGATTTCCGGGTAAAGGCTGCCGCCCATGGCCACGTTCATCTCCTGAAAGCCCCGGCAGATCCCCAGCACCGGCTGGCCGCGCGCCACGCATTCGCGCACCAGCGGCAGGGTGACCGCATCGCGCGCGCGGTCGAACTCGCCGTGCTTCTCGGTCGCCTCCTCGCCATATTCCTCCGGGTGCACATTGGGCCGCCCGCCGGTGAGCAGGAAGCCGTCGCAGACCTCCATCAGCTCCTCCACGCTGACGAAATCCGGGTGGCTCGGCACCACGAGTGGCAGGCAGCCGGCCACGCAGGAAATCGCCGCCGCGTTCATCTCGCCCGACGCATAGGCCGGGTAATCGTCGCCGATCATGGCGAAATTGCCGATGATGCCGATAACTGGGCGCGCCATGCCTGATCCCCGATCTGTTTTGCAGGGTATATATCCTGCCCCGCCGGCTTTGCAATCTGCTCTTGTCCCCGCCCGCATTTCACGCCACCTTCCCGCCAGACCGCCACAGGAGAGACCATGCCCACCGCCACAGAGCACAACAGCCCGCAGCCCGTCCGCCTGGCCGACTACACACCGTTCGGCTGGAAGGTGGAGGAGGTCGCGCTCACCTTCCGCCTCGCGCCAAACGCCACGCGGGTGGTCTCACGCATCCGCTTCGCGCCGAACCCTGAAGCCGCGCCGGGCCAGCGCTTCTTTCTGCATGGCGAGGGGCTGAAGCCGATCCGCACCGCGATCGACGGGCGCGAGATCGTGGCGCAGATCACCGGGGCGGGCCTCACCTGCCCGGTGCCCGAGGGGGCCTTTATCTGGGAAGCGGAAGTGGAGATCGACCCGGCCGCCAATACCGCGCTCGAGGGGCTCTATATCTCGGGCGGCATGTATTGCACCCAATGCGAGGCCGAGGGCTTTCGCCGCATCACCTTCTACCCCGACCGCCCGGACGTGATGGCGCCCTTTCGCGTGCGCATCGAGGGCGACGCGCCGGTGCTGCTTTCCAACGGCAATCTCGTGGCCGAGGGGCCGGGCTGGGCCGAGTGGGAAGACCCCTGGCCCAAGCCCTCCTACCTGTTTGCCCTGGTCGCCGGCGATCTCACCGCGCGCGAGGACAGATTCACCACCGCCTCGGGCCGCAAGGTCGCGCTCAGGCTCTGGACCCGCCCCGGCCCGGACGCCGACAAGACCGAATGGGCCATGCAATCGCTCAAGCGCGCCATGCGCTGGGACGAAGAGGTTTACGGGCGCGAATACGATCTCGACCTGTTCCAGATCGTCGCGGTAAGCGATTTCAACATGGGAGCGATGGAAAACAAGGGGCTCAACATCTTCAACACCTCTGCGGTGCTGGCCAGCCCCGATACCGCGACCGATGCCAATTTCGCCCGTATCGAGGGGATCGTCGCGCATGAATATTTCCACAACTGGACCGGCAACCGCATCACCTGCCGCGACTGGTTCCAGCTGAGCCTGAAAGAGGGGCTCACGGTCTATCGCGACCAGTGCTTTTCGGCCGACATGCGCTCGGCGGCGGTGCAGCGGATCGAAGACGTGCAGGCCCTGCGCGCGCGCCAGTTTCGCGAGGATGCGGGGCCGCTGGCGCACCCCGTCCAGCCCGACGAATATGTGGAGATCAACAATTTCTACACCGCCACCATCTACGAAAAGGGCGCCGAGCTGATCCGCATGCTGGCGACGCTGGTGGGCGAGGAGGGCTACCGGCGCGCGCTCGACCTGTATTTCGAGCGCCATGACGGCGAGGCGGCCACGATCGACGACTGGCTCAAGGTGTTCGAAGACGCAACCGGGCGCGACCTCGCCCAGTTCCGCCGCTGGTACAAGCAGGCCGGCACGCCGCGCCTCAAGGTGGAGGAAAGCTTCGAGAACGGCACCTATTCCCTTACATTCACGCAAGTTACGCCCCCCACGCCGGGCCAGCCCGAAAAGCTGCCGCTGCATATCCCCATCGCGCTCGGCCTCATTGGCCCCGATGGCGACGAGGTGCTTGAAACCCAGGTGCTGGAGATGACCGAGGCGCGCCAGAGCTTCGAATTTCCGGGGCTTTCTGCGCGCCCCGTGCCCTCGATCCTGCGCGGCTTTTCGGCGCCGGTGATCCTCGAGCGCGAAAGCAGCGCCGAGGAGCGCGCCTTCCTGCTCGCCCATGACAGCGATCCCTTCAACCGCTGGGAGGCGGGCCGCGCGCTTGCCAAACAGGTGCTGGTGCGGATGCTGGAAAGCGGCGGCGCGCCCGATCCCATCTATGGCCGGGCGCTCGCCAGCCTGCTCGGCGACGAGACGCTCGATCCGGCCTTCAAGGCGCTCGCCCTGCAGCTTCCGAGCGAGGACGACATGGCCCAGAGCCTCTCTGACGCCGGGCGCACGCCGGACCCGCTCAGGATCCACGAAGCGCGCGAGGCCCTGCACCGCGCCCTGGCCGAGGCGCTCGCCCCCGAGACCGACCGCCTGCTGGAGGGCCTCGCCATCGACGCGCCCTATGCGCCCGATGCCGAGCAATCGGGCAAGCGCGCCCTCAGCCTGCAGCTTGTGCGCCTCAAGAGCCGGCGCGACGGGGGCGCGAGCGCCGAGGCGCTCTGGCGCGCGGCCGACAACATGACCCTTCAGCTTGGCGCCCTCAGCGCGCTGCTGGAAAACGGGCGCGGCGCGGATGAGCTTGCCGCCTTTTACGACCAATGGCGCGAAGAAGCGCTGGTGCTCGACAAGTGGTTCTCGCTTCAGGCCATGCTGGCGGCGCCGGAGCGGGCGGTGGAGGTGGTGGCAGGGCTTGCGGAGCACGCCGATTTCACCTGGCAGAACCCGAATCGCTTCCGCGCCCTGTTCGGCGGCTTCCTCGCCAACCCGGCGGGCTTTCACCGCGCGGGCGGAGCCGGCTACCGGCTGCTGGCCGACTGGCTCATCCGGCTTGACCCGGTGAACCCGCAGATCGCCGCGCGCATGTCGGCGGGCTTCGAGACCTGGCGGCGTTACGACGCCGACCGCCAGGGGCTGATGCGCGCCGAGCTCGAACGCATCGCCGCCGCTCCGGGGCTTTCTCGCCATACCGGCGAGATGGTGGCACGAATGCTGGGCTGAGCCGGGGCGCTCCCGCCCCTGCCGGAGCACGTCGGATCGGGGACGATTTTTCTGCGAAAAATCGTGCCTCCGGCGGGAGTATTTCGGGAAAGATGAAAGGCTCAGCTGCCCAGCCAGGCCGGCAGATGGGTGATGTCGGGCAGGACCGGAACACCCAGCGCGGCGAGATCGTCGTACTCTGCCACTCCGCTCAGCACCGCCAGCGTCTGCATCCCTGCCGCGCGCCCGGCCGCAATGTCATGGGCGCTGTCGCCGACCATGAGGATTCGTTCGGGGGGCAGTCCGGCATGGGCGGCGAAGGCCAGGCACATGCCCGGCCCGGGCTTGCCGCCGTAGCCGCTGTCATAGCCGGCGATGAAGTCGAAAGAGGCTTCGGCCCCCACCCGGCGCAGCTGCGCGCGGGCCACGCTTTCGGCGTCGTTCGTGGCCAGTCCCAGTTGCAGCCCGCTTCCGGCCAGCCCGGCCAGGAAACCGGCCAGCGCCACCACCTCGACCCCTTCGACCCGGGCGCTGGTGCCGAGCAGGCAGGCCATCAGGCCGTCGCGGTCATGGGTCGGCAGCAGCGGCAGGACCGCTTCGGCCAGGTCGCCGACTTCGCTGGCGATAACGATGCTTCCGGGGCGTATCCGGCCCTTTTGCATGTCGTATCCCCAAGCCTCGGCCAGAGCGGCGCGCAGGCCGGGATCACTGCCGCCAAGCTCCCGGATCAGCGCTCCGGTCCAGGGCGCCCAGGTCTTCTGGAAATCGAATAGGGTGCCGTCCTTGTCGAACAGGATCGCTTCTGCGCGCATGGCCGCCTCCTTTTCTTCCTCCTGCCACGAAAGCGGCGCGGGCAACAGGGGGAAGTCGCATATCCGGCCCATGCCGTGCCTGCTGCCGACCGGAGACGGTGCGGCGAGAAAGAACGGCGGAGCTCTTCGCCTTCGGCGGCCGGAGCGGGGTATCGGGGCCAGGTGTGGGCATTTCGGTCGATATCGGCACATATATCGGGGTATTTTCGGCCAATCCTTTGCATTTTTCGCTTCTGGAAAGGATTTGTTAACTTCTATGAGTCAGAGTTGAACAGAACAGTTTCAATTCGACGAACCCGACGAAAACAAAACCCGAACGCAGCAACCCGACACGACCCCGCTTCCGACAGACCACCGGCGGAGCCCTACCGAAGACCGAGCAAAGATCGCGCAAAGACCCCGACACGAACAGGCAGCCCATGGCCGGACGCATCCTCATCGCCGACAATGTCGCCACCAACCGCATCATCCTCAAGGTGAAGCTGGCCGCCTCGCGCCATGACGTGGTGCAGGCGGGCTCGGTCGAAGAGCTGCTGCAGGTGGCGCGCGAAAGCCTGCCGGACCTGATCATCGCCGATATTGCCCTGCCCGACGGCGGCATCGAGGCGGTCTGCGAGGGATTGCGCGCAGAGCCCGAACTGGCCACGATCCCCGTGATCGCGCTCGCCCCGCTGGAGGAGCGCCGGACCCGGCTGGCAGGTCTGCGCGCCGGAGCCGATGAGGTGCTGGCCAAACCGCTCGACGAGTTCGCCCTGCTGGCGCTGGCACGAAACCTGATCCGCCGCCGCGCGACCTTCACCGAGCTTCTCCACAAGCAGGCCATCACCCGCGAATTCGGCTTTGGCGAATCCGCGCCGCAATTCGCCCGACCGCCGCGCCTCGTCCTGGTGCCGGGCTCGCCCGAAGCCGGGTTCGGCTGGCGGGCCGGACTGGTGGGCAAGCTGCATGCCCGTATCGAGGTGCGCTCGCGCGGCGACCTCTTCGAGCGGGCCGATGCGGGCGAAGAGAGGGCGGACGCCTTTGTCATCGCGGCCAGCCTCGCCGAAGAGCGTGACGGCTTGCGCCTGATCAGCGAATTGCGCTCGCATAGTGCCAGCAGGCACGCGCTGATCCTGCTGCATGACCCCACGGCCGATCCGGCCCTGGCCACCATGGCGCTGGATCTCGGCGCCGATGCGGTGCTCGCCGGCGCTTTTGACGCCGAGGCGCTGAGCCTGCGCCTTGGCCGCCTGCTGGAGCAGAAGCGCGAGAGCGATGCCCTGCGCGCGGCGGTGGAGGCGCAACTGTCCATGGCCGTGATCGACCCGCTGACCGGGCTTTACAACCGCCGCTATGCCGAGTCCTACATTGCCCGGATGCAGAAGCGGGCGCGCCAGAAGGGGCTGCCCTTCACGCTGATGCTGCTGGATCTCGACCGCTTCAAGCAGGTCAATGACCGCTTCGGCCATCTCGCCGGCGACGAGGTGCTCAGGGAGGTAGCCCGCCGGCTGCGCGAGAATCTGCGCGAGATCGACCTGCTGGCGCGCTTTGGCGGCGAGGAATTCCTGGTGGTTCTGCCCGATACCGGGCGTGGCGAGGCGGCACGGGTGGCCGAGCGCCTGCGCCGGGTGATCGGAGAGCGCCCCGTATATGCGCCTTCGCGCGGCTGCGACATCGCGGTGACGCTGAGCATCGGCGTGGTGGTGAGCGACGAGAACGCTCCGGCGGCACGGATGGCGAAGATCGAGCAGTTGATCGACCGCGCGGACCGGGCGCTTTATGCCTCCAAGGCCGAAGGGCGCAACCAGATCACCTTCGTGCGCAGCGCCGCCTGACGCTCGCCGCTCCGGCCGGGGCGGCGCGGGCGGATGGTCCGGGTGGACGGCATTGCCGGCGAAACGGGAACCCCTGCGCGCCCCTGCATCCCTGCGCCCTTGCATCCCTGTGCCGCCAGGGCGCCCCCGCCGGGAGCGGGGCGGTCCCGGGGCGAATCAGGGTGCGGAGGGGTAAGGACGGGCCGGGAGGCCGCCGCCCACCCCCATGCCCGCAGGCGGAGCCTCGCGGGATTCGGCGCGCCGTCGGGCGGCTTCCACGGCGGCGGCGAAACTGTCGGCCAGGGCCAGGCGCTCTTCGGACGTCAGGCCGGCAATGGCGGCCACTAT
>JALWJU010000648.1 GCA_026997055.1 Paracoccaceae bacterium
TAGGAGCTGGGGATGAACTGGGTATGCCCCATCGCTCCGGCCCAGGAGCCGCGCATCTCGCGCAGCGTGACATCGCCCGCCTGCAGGATCTTCAGCGCCGCGACCAGCTCGCCTTCGAAGAAACCGGAGCGCACCCCGCCATAGGCGAGGCTGGCCAGCGCCGAGATCACCTCGATATCGCCGCGCCGCGCGCCGAAAGTGCTCTCGTGGCCCCAGATCGCGCAGACCACCTCGCGCTCCACCTGAAAGCGCCGCTCGATCCTCGAAAACAGCCCCCGGTGGCGCGCCAGCTTCCGCTTGCCCACCCGGATGCGCTCATCGGAGGCTGCAAGGGCGATATTGTCCTCCAGCGAGCGGGTGAATTCCGGCTGCCGGCTGGCGGCGGCCACGACTTCGGGCAGATAGGCGGCCCGGCCGAGTGCTGCGTCGAGCACCGGCTGGCCGATCCCCTCCCCGGCCGCGCGCAGGCGAAAGGCCCGCAGCCAGCCCTCGAAGCCGGGAGCGCCGGCCGCCGGCCCGGTTTCTCCCGCGGCAGCCGGGCGGGGCGGCGCTCCGGAGGAGGATTCCACCGCGGAGACCGGAGAATCCCCCCCTGTCGGCTCGCGCCCCCGCAGCGGCGCGCAGGCTCCCAGCAGCCCGGCCAGCATGATCCGTCTCGGTATCTTCATGGGCGCACTCTAGCAGCGGATGCCCCGCAGACAAGCCGCGGGCGAAAAAAGCGGCCGGGGCGGCGGTTTCCCCCGGTTTCGGCCCGCGCCCTTCCGGTCCGCTTCGGCACGACGCGCCCCAGCGCGGCGCGGCCGCGCCGGCCCGACCGCTCCCGCTCAGCTGCCCCGGCGGCGCAACTCCGGGTGCAGGCTCGCCCCCAGGATGTGGTCGGAGCCATGGATCACCTGGCTGGCGTGACCGATGATCAGCGGATCCGGCGGCGTGGCCACCTCGAAATCCTTGCCCGGGTAATCCAGCGTGGACAGGAAATGGCGCATCGCCTCGAGACGGGCGCGCTTCTTGTCGTTGGACTTGACGATGGTCCAGGGCGCATCCGCCGTGTCGGTATAGAAGAACATCGCCTCCTTGGCCTCGGTGTAATCGTCCCACTTGTCGAGGCTGGCCTTGTCCACGGGGCTGAGCTTCCACTGCTTGAGCGGATCGGTCTCGCGGCTCTTGAAGCGGCGCAGCTGTTCGTCGCGGGTAACCGAGAACCAGTACTTGTAGAGCCGGATTCCGGAGCGCACCAGCATCCGCTCGAGCTCCGGTGTCTGGCGCATGAATTCGAGATACTCATTGGGCGTGCAGAAGCCCATCACCCGCTCGACCCCGGCGCGGTTGTACCAGCTCCGGTCATAGAAGACCATCTCGCCCGCGGTCGGCAACTGGCAGATATAGCGCTGGAAGAACCACTGCCCCCTCTCCTTCTCCGTGGGCTTGGCCAGCGCCACCACGCGCGCCTCGCGCGGGTTGAGATGCTCCATGAAGCGCTTGATGGTGCCGCCCTTGCCGGCCGCATCGCGCCCTTCGAAGAGCAGCACGAATTTCTGGCCGGTCTCGCCCACCCATTTCTGCACCTTCAGAAGCTCCGCCTGCAGCTTGGCCTTCTGGCGCTCGTATTCCTTGCGCCCGAGCTTCTTCGAATAGGGGTATTCCCCGTTTTCGAAGGCCTGGCGGATCCTGTCCCGGTCCACCTCGGGAAAGCTGACCGGCGGCGATGCCGCCCCTGATTCGCGTGGCTGGGCCGCCGGGGCGGGGCTGGAAGCGGAGGCGGAGGCGGAGGCGGCCGCCTTTGCCCGCCCGTTTCCGGCGGCAGCGGGCTTGCGGGTGGTGTTCGAACGGGTGCCACGACCGGAACGGCTGGTCTGGTTCGTCATGCGCGTCTCTCCCTTGCAGTTTCGCAGGAGTCTAGCATCGGAATGAGCCGCTGACCTTGATCCGGCTCAATG
>JALWJU010000649.1 GCA_026997055.1 Paracoccaceae bacterium
GGGCTGGGCGAGATTATCGGGCCGGCGGGCAATTTCGCGCCGCTCAACGATCTGGCGAAGTGGATGCTGAGCGCGGCCATGCTGGTGGGGCGGCTGGAGCTTCTGGTGGTATATGTCCTGTTTACCGCAACGTTCTGGAGGGGATGAGATGGAACGTCCGCTGGGAGCGCAGATCGCCCACCTGCTCCGGGCGCATGGGGTCGAGGTGGTGTTCGGCATCCCCGGGGTGCACAATATCGGCCTCTATCGCGGGCTGGAAGAGGCCGGGATCCGCCATGTGCTGGCGCGCCACGAACAGGGGGCGGGCTTCATGGCCGATGGCTATGCGCGCGCTTCGGGCCGGCCCGGGGTGGCCTTCACGATCACCGGGCCGGGCCTGTGCAATATCCTGACGCCCCTGGGCCAGGCCTATTCGGACAGCGTGCCGGTGCTGGCGCTCTCCTCCTGCCTCGACGAGAGCGCGGCGCGGCGCGGCCAGCTGCACCAGATGAAGGACCAGGCCGGCGCGGCGGCGGCGGTATGCGACTGGTCCGAGGTGGCGCGCAGCCCGGAGGCGGCCTTCGGGCTGATCGAGCGGGCCTTTGCCGAATTCGCCTGCGCGCGGGCGCGTCCGAAACATGTGAGCCTGCCGATCGGCCTCATGGAGGCGCCGGCCGGGCCGGTGGCGGCGCTGCGCCCCGACCTGCTGGCCCCGCGCCCGGACCCGGCGCAGCTGGCCGAGGCGGCGGAGCTTGTGCTGGGCGCGAAGCGGCCGCTGTTCGTCTTTGGCGGCGGGGCGCGGCGGGCGGCGCGGGCGGCGCGCGCGCTGGTGGCCTGCCGCAAGGCTGCCTCCATGGTCACGCTCGCCGGGCGCGGGATCATCGCCGACGGGTCGCCGGGGGCCTTCGGCCCGGTTCTGGCGCGCCCGGGCGCGGCCGATATCGTCGCCAGCGCCGATCTGGTGGTCGTGGTGGGCTCGGAACTGGCCGAGACCGACCTGTGGCGCGACGAGCTCGGCCATCAGGCGCCGATGATCCGGGTCGATCTGGATGCAGAGGTGCTGGCGGATGCGGCGCGCGCCGAGCTTCCGGTGCTGGCCGATGCGCGGGCCTTTCTGGAGGAGCTTCTGGCGCTGGTCGAGCCCTACCCGGCGCGCGCCTCGGGCTGGAAGAGCGACGAGGTGCAGGAGGCCCGCGCCGCCTTTCGCGCCGAGGTTGAGGCGGCGCGGCCGGGGATTGCGCCCATCGTCGATGCGCTGGCGGCGGGGCTTGACGAAGACGCGATGATCTATTCCGACATGACCCAGTTCGCCTATCTGGCCAAGGAACTCTGGCCGATGCGCCGCCCGGGCCACTGGCACCATCCCTATGGCTTCGGCACGCTGGGCTATGCGCTGGCGGCGGCGATCGGCGGCGCGCTGGCGCGGCCGGGCAAGCCGACCCTGGCTATCGCCGGCGATTACGGCTTCCAGTTCACGCTTGCCGAGCTTGCGGTGGCACTGGAGCAGGGGCTGAGCCTGCCGGTGCTGCTGTGGGACAATGGCGGGCTGGGCGAGATCGAATCCTGCATGAAAGCGGCCGGGATCGAGCCCGGCGCCGCGCGACTCCAGAACCCGGATTTCCTCGCCCTGGCAAGGGCTTACGGGGCGGATGCCGTGGCGCCCGAGAGCCTTGGCGCGCTGGTGGAAGCGGTCAATGCGGCCCTTGGCGCCGGGCGGCCGACGCTCATACGCATGACGCCCGCGCTCACGGCCTGAAGCGGCGCGCCTTTTCGGGAGCGAGTTTTCAGGAGCGAGGCCCGTCAGGCGTGAGGCCCGCGCGGGCGCGGCAGGTATTCGACGGTCGGGCTGTGCTGGTTGGGCTGCGGATAGAGCGTCATCATCTGCATGACGCTTTCCGGTATCTCGGTGCTGACCGGCAGGCCCAGCGCCCGCGCGGGCCTCACGCCTGACG
>JALWJU010000650.1 GCA_026997055.1 Paracoccaceae bacterium
GCTCACCACCACCGCGCCGATCGGCTGATAGGCCGCCGAAAGCTGCTTGGCCAGCGTGATCAGGTCGGGTTTCAGGCCGAAGGTCTCGGTGGCAAACATCCTGCCGGTGCGATAGAAGCCCGAGATCACCTCGTCCACGATCAGCAGGATATCGTATCTGTCGAGGATCGACTGCACCTTCTCGAAATAGCCCTTTGGCGGCAGGATCACCCCGCCCGCGCCCAGGAACGGCTCGGCGATGAAGGCGGCGATGGTCTCGGGCCCCTCCTTGAGGATCAGCGCCTCGAGATCGTCGGCAAGGCGGGCGGCATAGGCCTCCTCGCTCTCGCCTTCTTCGCCGTATTTCCAGTAATGCGGGGTTTCGGTGTGAAGGAAGCCGTCCAGCGGCACATCGAAGGCATTATGCGTGTATTGCAGCCCGGTGAGCGAGGCCGCGGCCACGGTGACGCCGTGATAGGCGCCCTTGCGGGCGATGATCTTCTTCTTTTCCGGCCGGCCCAGTATGTTGTTGTAATACCAGACGATTTTCACCTGCATATCATTGGCTTCGGAACCGGAACTGGTGAAAAACACCTTCGACATGGGCACCGGCGCGTGTTCGATCAGGAAATTGGCGAGTTCGATTGCCGGCTCCACCGCCTTGGCGGCGAAATTGTGGTAGAATGGCAGGGTCTGAAGCTGGCGCGTGGCCGCCTCGACCAGCCGGCTCTCGCTGAAGCCGAGCGAGGCGCACCACAGGCCCGAGAGGCCCTCGAGGTATTTTTTCCCATCGTCGTCAAAGACATATACCCCCTCGCCCCGGCTCAGCACATGCGGGCCCGTCTCGCGAATCGCGGCAAGGTCCGTATAGGGGTGCAGATGGGCGGCAATGTCGCGCGCCTGCAGCGAATTGGGACTGTCGGCCATGGTCCTGTCCTCCGGCTGATATCCTGCCATAATTTGATCAAATTATCGGCCAAAGCGCAACCGGCTTGTAGCCGCCCGATCGAGCAGGGCGCCGATCGTGCATCCGCCAGGCCCTGCTCTGACACCCCCTTTTCACCTTTCCGTAAATACTCCCGCCGGAGGCACGATTTTTCCGCGAAAAATCGTCCCCCTCCCGGCAGCGGGCGCATCCTGCCCGCCCGGCCTCTTCGGGGGCGACATGTTTCAAAATACCCGGGCATGTCATTGTCATTGAAACGAATCGGACTTCGTGCATTAAAATGAGCGACAAGAGCACAAGAACGAAAAGATCAGAGGAAAAACCACAAGAGCAAAAGACAAGGGAGACGAGAATGAACTTTGCACTCAAGACGGTTCTTGCCGGGACGATGGCGCTGGGGCTGGGCGCGGGAGCCGCCCTGGCACAGGAGATCACGCTGCGCTTTCAGCACTTCATTTCACCGAAATCCTCCATGTCCACGGAGTTCTTCCAGCCATGGGCGGATGCGGTATTCGAGCAGTCGGGCGGCCGGCTCAAGATCGAGATCTACCCGGCGATGCAGCTGGGCGGCAAGCCGCCTTCGCTCTATGACCAGATCCGCGACGGGGTGATCGACGGCGGCTGGACGATCCCCTCCTATACGCCCGGGCGCTTTCCCGAGGTCGAGGCCTTCGAACTGCCGTTCATGACCGGGATGGACGCCGAGAGCTCTTCGCGCGCGGCCTGGACCTATACGCAGAAATGGGCCGCCGAGCGCTTTGGCGACGTGCACCTGCTGGCGGTGCATGTGCACGGGCCGGGCGTGGTGCATGTGAAGGGCGATCCGGTGCAAACGGTCGCCGATTTCGACGGGCTGAAGCTGCGCGGCCCCTCGCGTCAGGCCAACAAGCTGCTCGAGGCCGTCGGCGCCACCCCGGTGGGGATGCCGGTGCCGGCCTTCCCCGAGGCGCTCTCCAAGGGCGTGGTCGATGGCGGCGTGATCCCGTGGCAGATCGTGCCTTCGC
>JALWJU010000651.1 GCA_026997055.1 Paracoccaceae bacterium
TTTTCTCTGAACCTCATGACTGCGGTGATTTGGTGAATTTCTTGCAAGATACTGAAAATGCGTGTTTATTTTGTAACGCAACCTGAACACTTCGATGGGGGTGGCAACTGCCGAAAATCGACCGGGATCGGACGTTCGCCACACGACCCGAAGATCGAGAGGCGATGGGTTTGACGTCGCGGCCGGAAATCAAGAATGCGGGTGCGAATATTGTCGCCTCGGTGGATCGATGGCGGTGACCCGCAGTGACCCAGGGTCACTCAACATATCCGAGGTCACGAAAATGCCGGTTGATCCGTTCCTCTATATCAGCGACAGAGGTCTCACCTTGCGCGAGTTTTTCGGCCCACGGGCGCCCAGGATGTAGCACATCCCACGAAGATCGAAACTGGGTGGCTCTGCGCTTGCCAGGGTCATTGTTGCCAAAGCCATCGACGATGACGTTCCAAAGTGGCTTGTACCAAGAGATCAACATACGCTCAGCCATACGTACCCAGACGTCGTCAAGCACGAGGAATCTGCAACGAAAGTCATCGAGTTCGAGGTTACTCGCCTGCTCAATGGACCGGGCGTGCTTGCGAAGTCGATCCAAAAGCGCGGTTCCTGCGGGCGCGTCCCAGTCTCCACCTCTGCGTCCGCCCTTTGGGTCCGCCTTGCCCACATATATGGGCGCGTTCAAGGCATCGCGGTTTTGAGCGGCCAACGGACGATACGGCTCGAAACTTCCCGCATAATAGATCGCGTAAATACCGGCGCCCTCGAAGGGTTCTGGCGGTAGTGGCTCAGGCGCTTGTCGGAGAAGCGCGCTCGCGGCGCTTTCCGCGAGGTTTTTCTTGTCCAGTGGATTGTATGGTTCGACTCGCCTCATGCGGGCAGTCTATCTGCTCACGAACGGCTTCCACAACGATTCGCGCCAGTTCGACCGGAACCGCATTGCCAAGTTGCCGCATCGTTTCCGTCCAGGAGCCATGAAATCGAAAGCTGTCGGGGAATGTCTGCAGCCGAGCGCTCTCGCGGACTGAGAAATACCGTACGGAACCATCAGGGCGGCGAAGCATGTTTTCGCCTCCAGGCACCCCATGAACCCCCGCCTTGAGCGTCTTGGCGGGTTCGTCGAGCGGACTGCCTGTGTGCCCGGGATAGGAACGAGCGCCAGGAATAAACCGATGATCTGGGATCTTGATGGCTTCATCGGGGAAAAACTCTGGATCCGGCAGGTCAAGAAGGGAATCCCTAACCGTGCGCCACGGCAACTCGCTAGGTTCTTCACGCAGTTTTTCGGCCCGTGAGACTTCGCGGGGGTCATCCACAGGAACTATTCCATGACGACTCCAGTATTCTCCGTCTCGCCATTTGGACCACAACAGCGCGTCCCGCGAATGTGTGGGCTCCGGAAAATGGAAGGGCGCCGCGAGATCATCGCGTATACCAACGATGAAGACGCGCTCGCGCTTTTGCGGAACGCCATAATCGGCGGCATTCAGCAATCTGACGACCACATTGTAGTGCAGTCCGCCCTTCGCGCCACTTGTTTCGTAGTCTTCCAGGCGCTGGAGGTGTTCCAACCACTCCTCGCCAAGGCGCTGCTCCAGATCGGGATGGCGAAGCTGAAGCCGGATGTATTCGAGGTAGTTTGTGAATGCTTGACGCGTGAGTCCCTTGACGTTCTCGAAAACAAATGCCTTTGGACGCAACTCCCTTACCGCTCGCACCGCTTGTGGAAACATGTCGCGCGGATCAAGGAACGCCCGGTGCCGCCCTCCCATCGAGAATGGCTGACAGGGGGGGCCTCCCGTCACTAGATCCACCTTCCCCTCAAAGGGAGAATAGTCAAATCGGCGGACGTCACCCCGTTCCCATCCGAACAGGGGCCATGACCGGTTCTCGGCCAAGGTGTCGCAAGCCCATCGATCAATTTCGACAACGGCCAAGTGTTCGCATCCAGCGAGTTCAGCGCCCATGGCCAGGCCACCAGCGCCCGCGAATAGCTCGATCGATTTCATCCCAAGAACTCCCTAATTTTCTTTTCGAGTTCTATCATGTTTTTCGTCTCGCACTCCCAGACCTCCAATACATCCCAGCCCATTTGGCTTAACTTTTCGTTGTTCCGCACATCCCGCGCGCGGTTTCCTTCGAGCTTCGGAAGCCAAAAGTCCAGTTTCGATTTCGGAACCCTTGCGAAGGGGCACTTCGGATCCGGATGCCGGTGCCAGAAGCAGCCATGAACGAAGATTATTTTCCTTTTTGGGCCGAACACGAGGTCGGGGGTCCCAGGCAGATCACGTCGGTGAAGCCTGTAGCGGTACCCCAATCTGTGAACGAGTCGGCGAACGCGCATTTCCGGCTTGGTGTCGCGGTCGCGCACTAGGCTCATGCGGTGCGAGCGTTCCTCTGGCGTCAGCGTATCCATGGGACATATGGTGCACTAAGTGGTGTGAGCATACAACATCCGGGAACGCGAGTCGCCAAAAGAAGCGGGCCTTGGCACTTCTCTTGTTTACCGAGGCCTATTGGAACCTCTCTTGCGCTTACTTCTCCAGTCACACCGACGCTCAGCCACCGCATCAACGTCTCCTTGGGCCTTTGCCCGACACCGTAGGTCCGCTTCGCGGATGCCGAGTCGACGTCAGCGTCGAGACAGTCCTTTTCGGGTAGCACCTGCTCGGATCATTGTTCGCCGCTGAAATCCTGGCCCGCCGAAACGGAGGCGTGCGTTCGTGCCGTCGGAAGCTTCTTGACGAGATGTTTGTGCAGACATGGCGTGGTGCTCGATAATGGGCGTCCTGACTGACAGCTTCATGACCCGGTGCCGCCAGCGCGCCGGTCCAAGATTGGCTTTGCGGCCAGCGAAGAAGGTTGAAGCCGGCCCTGACCGTGCACCATGCTCCAGAACCGCAACGGTTGCTGATTTTGCGATGACAAGTCACAATAAAGAGTGCAAAGACGTTAATCGCACACCATGACTTGAGGCATGAGATGAGACACGACGACCGGAATATACAATCAGTCGGAGAGTTCATCACAGAGATTCGAAATACTTGCCAGGATGGTCTGGTCTGGTTCCGCGGGCAAACTGACATCGCATGGCCATTATTGCCGAACATAGCGCGTCCCATCGAGGGTTATCCGGATGGTTTAATGGATCAAGAGCTACCAGCAATAAAGCGCTTGGGGCTGTCCTAGATAACTAGTTTAGATACTTCCTAACCCATTGTCTTAGCTGGGATAACTGGGCTGATGGATCACTGTTGTTGAATCTCCATTCACACTCCTTCAAGAATAGCCCGAAATGGGCCTTGGGGACACCGTTGAATTTCCGCATATGCCGCTTGGCCTGGTTCCAGAAATTCTCAATGCCGTTGATGTGGTTGTTGCGGTCGGCAAACAGCTGAGAATGGTTAATTCGGAAGTGGTGGAAGTCCGACACATCCAGCACGTTGTAGCCCCTCCAGCAGTCCGTGTAGACGATGCTGTCAGGCACCACCTTGCGCTCGATGATCGGCATCAGCGTGGCTGATCTGGCATCTGGAATGATCTTGGTGTAAACTTTTCCACCCCGCTTAAGTATGCCAAATACCGGGATTTTCCCTGCCGCCCCACGGCCACGTTTACCTTTTCTGCGACCACCAAAGCAGCTCTCGTCCACTTCGATCTCTCCGCCAAACATGGCCTCGCTCTCGGCCTCCAGCTCACAGGCGATGATCTCGCGAAGGCGAAGGAAATAATAGGCGGCGGTGTTGCGGTGCACACCGCAAAGGCTGGCCGCCGTTCGCGCGGTCGTTCCGGCCACGAAATGTTCGACCAGGCGGGCCTGTTTATGCTTGCTTAAACGACTCTTTCTCATACGTCCCATGATAACCTCAAAGTCGGTTATCTAGGACAGCCCCTCTCGAAAATAACGGGGCAGGCCGCAGCCTGCCCCAATGGTGTGGATCTTTCGCCTTATCGCGGGAAAGACCACGCCGCTTCTTCTGCTAGAGGTTCTATTATAGGATGAATCGCGACTCAATTTCAAGTATTGCAAGAGGGCACCATGTATCGCTTTGCATTTGATCTGGGTTCCGGCTCGCTCGGCTGGGCCGTTTTCGAGCTTGACGAGAGGCACAGCCCCACGCGGCTTGTGGATATGGGGGTGCGCATCTTTCCGACCGGTCGCGATCCCGCTTCGAAAGAGTCCAATGCCGCCGGTCGCAGACAACCTCGCCAGCAGCGCCGTAAGATCGACCGGCGCAAGAGACGGCGGCAGCGCCTGGAGGGGCAACTGGTAGCCGCCGGGCTTATGCCTGCGCGTGAGGAGGGCGCCGGGAGGGATGAATTCTTCGCCATCGACCCCTATTGCGCCCGTGCCCGTGCCGCGCGCGGGGAATGCTCCCCCCACGAGCTTGGCCGCGCCATCTGGCACATCTCGAAGCATCGCGGCTTCAAGAGCAATCGAAAGACCGATCGCGCCAATGAAGAAGAAAGCGGCAAGATCGCCCCAGCCGCCGCCCGGCTCCGCGAGCAACTGGCGCAGGAGGGCGCGCCGACCTATGGGGTCTGGCTGGCCCGGCGCCATCTGGCGGGCGAGGCGGTGCGCATCCATCTGGGCAATGACAAGGCCTATGATTTCTACCCGACCCGCCAGATGCTCGAGGACGAGTTCGACCGTATCTGGCGCGTGCAGGCCCGGCATCACGAACTGAGCGGCGAAGCGCGCGACGCCATCCGCGACACGCTCTTCTTCCAGCGCCCGCTGAAGCCGGTCAGGCCCGGGCGCTGCACCTTCTTTCCCGACGATTACCGCCTGCCCAAATGGCACCCGCTGGCGCAGGAATTCCTCATCCTGCAGCAGCTCAATGCGCTGCGCATCCTTGGTGAAGGCGGCGAACGGGCGCTCGACCTGACCGCGCGCGACCTGCTGGCCCGCCACCTCATGGCCGGCAACAAGCTGACGTGGAAGGGCCTGCGCAGGCTGCTGAAACTGCCTTCGGACAGCGAGATCAATCTCGAGCGCGGCGGGCTGAAGGAGCTTGCCTGCAACCAGACCGCCGCCCGCCTGGTTATCGGCACGAAGAACAAGCCGGGGCCGCTACTGGAAATATGGCACAGGCTTGACCCGCGGCGACAGCTGATCCTTATCAGAATATTGGCAGTCACAGCATCTCCGGAGCGTGCGCGAACCCGGTTGGAGAACTGGGCCGGGCTTGAACGCGAAACCGCCGAGGCGGTGGAGAAGGTTTCGCTGCCAGACGGCCATATCATGCTGGGTGAGCGGGCCGCGCGGGCCATCGTCCAGGTGATGCGCGAAGAGGTGATCGTCTATAGCGATGCGGTGCGCACGGCCAGCGAACGCGGCCAGTTCGGCGAAGGCGTGGTCCTGCACCATTCCGACCTGCGCGCCGAGGGCGACCCGGGGCTTGACCGCCTGCCGCGCTACAATGAACTGCCCGCGCTGAGGCACATGATCGGCACCGGCACGGGCGCACCGGAAGACCCGCCCGACATCCGCTTCGGGCGCATCTCCAACCCGACCGTGCATATCGCGCTCGGCCAGTTCCGCCGGGTGATGAACGCGCTGATCGACCGCTACGGCAAGCCCGCACAGGTGGTGATCGAGGCCACTCGCGACATGGCCAGATCGGCGCGCGAACTGACCGAGATCGAGCGCACGATCAGGCAGAACACGAAGCGCAATGACGCATGGCGCAAAGAACTCGAAGAGCAGGGCATCCTCGCGCCCGGCCAGCGCATCGGCGACCGCTTCCTGCGCATGCGGCTCTGGGAGGAACTGGGCCGGACCCCGGCGGATCGCCTCTGCCCCTACTCAGGTAAGCTAATCGCGTTGCATCAACTTCATTCCGACGAGGTGGAGATCGACCACATCCTGCCCTTCGAGGACACTTTCGACGACAGCCCCGCCAACAAGATTGTCTGCTTTCGCGCCGCCAACCGCATCAAGGGCAAGCGCGCCCCGGGCGATGCCTGGGCGGGCGAGGAACTCGCCGCGATCATCGACCGGGTGAAGGCCGCGCCAGGCATGGAACGCAAGCTCTGGCGCTTCCTGCCCGGCGCGCTCGAAAAATGGCAGGAGGATCGTGCCTTCGAGGACCGCCAGCTGCACGCCACCGGCCATCTCGCCCGCGTGGTGCGCGCCTATGCCGAGGCGCTCTTTCCCAAGGACGGCACGTCGAACATCTGGATGCCGGTGGGCCGCATGACGGCGATGATGCGCCGCCGCTGGGGCATCCACCTGCCCGATCACAACGCCAAGACCCGCGACGATCACCGCCACCACGCGCTCGATGCGGCCGTGATCGGCGTGATCGACCGGCGCATGATCCAGCGGCTTCAGACCTACGCCCGCCAGATCGGCGCCGAGGAACTCGACCGGGTGCTGCCCGCGCCCCCCGAGCCGTTCGAGGGCTACCGCGATCAGGTGATGGAACGGGTCCGGCGCGTCCTGGCCAGCCACCGCCCGGACCATTCCGCCAGCGGCCGCCTGCACGAGGACACCGCCTACGGCCTGATCCGCGATACGCCCGAAAACCAGGCCGCCCGCACCATCGGCAACCTCGTGGTGCGCAAGCCCGTGATCGCGCTGACCGCCAAGGAAATCGGCCAGGTGCGCGACGAGAAGCTCCGCGAAGATCTGCTGCGCGCCACCGAAGGGGCGCGTGGCGACAAGAAAAAGCTGTCCGAGGCGCTCGCGGCATGGAGCGAGGAGACCGGCCACCGGCGGCTGCGCATCATCAAGCCCGCGGAGAACGCGCGCCCCGTATGCGATGCGCAAGGCCGGCCCGTCAAATGGCTGGTGCCCGACGGGATCGCCTTCATGGACATTCTCGAGGGGCCTGACGGCAAATGGTTCCACCACGCCACCGACATCTGGGCGGCACAATCCGGGGAGGCGGATGACTGGCGCGACGCGCACCCCGATGCCCGCTTCATCATGCGGCTCTACAAGAACGACACGATCCAGCTGTTCGACCTTGATGACGAAGGCGAGCCGGTCGAGGGCAGCAACAGGATCAAACGTGTTCAACGGCTGTCACCGAGCAACAGCGTCCTGTATCTGGTCGGTGTGAATGATGCGGGCGACTACCAGAAACGCCACACGGACAAAGATGATCCGTTTCGTTGGGATTTCGCCAACGTAAGCAAACTGAAGGCCCGCCGCGCCCGCCGGGTGCGGATCGACGAAACGGGCCGGGTGCGGACCATCCCGCACGGGAAAACCTGAAGGGGGCGGAGGCAGATACACAGGCCAACCTGTCGGGCCTCACCTTGCAGGAGGTCACAATGGTTGGACAGATACTGGAACTCACCCGCACGGGGCTCGCGGTGCACAAGCGTCGCGGCTTTCTGGCCGTCGATGCCGAAGGGCGGGAGGCCGGCCGCCTCGGGCTCGACGACATCGAGGCGGTCCTTGCCGCAAGCCCCGGCGTCATGTGGTCGAACACCGCGCTTGCCGAACTGGCGGCGCGCGCGGTCCCGGTGATGATCCTGGGCGGCAACTTCACCCCCGTCGCCGTGGTGCTGCCGCTTGCGGGCCACCACGCCCAAGGCGAACGTTTCCGCGCCCAGGCCGCCGCATCCCGCCCGCTGCGCAAACAGGCCTGGGCCGCCATGGTGCGCCACAAAATCGCCGCCCAGGCCGAGGCGCTCGACCGCATCGGCGCCCCCTCCGAGCGCCTGCGCCGGCTGATGACGGCCGTGCGCTCGGGCGATCCCGACAACCGCGAGGCCCAGGCCGCGCAGGCCTACTGGCCGCTTCTCATGGGCAAGGGCTTTCGCCGCGACCGCGAGGCCGAAGGCGCCAATGCGCTGCTCAATTACGGCTACGCGGTGCTGCGCGCCGCCACCGCGCGCGCCATCGTCGCCGCCGGGCTGCATCCCTCGCTCTCGCTGCATCACCGCTCGGGCGGTGATGCGCTGGCGCTGGCCGACGACCTGATGGAGCCCTTCCGGCCGACCATCGACCTGACGGTGCACAGGCTGACCGGCGAGGGGGTCAGTCGCGTCGAGGAGGCCCGCGAAGAACTGATCGCCTGCCTCGATGCCGATTTTCCCACCAGGAACGGCGCAACGCCGCTCTCGCATGTCCTGCTCTACCTCGCCCGCAGCCTCGCATCCTCGTTCGTGGCGGGCAAGCTGCGGCTTGATTTCCCGTCCCGCCCGCTGCCGGACGAAGATGGGAGCACCGCCAATGCCTGAACGCTACACGCAACTGTCGGGGTATCGGATCATGTGGGTCTGGGTTCTTTTCGATCTGCCCGTGGGCACCAAAGCCGAACGCAAGCGTGCCACGCGGTTTCGCAACGACCTTCTCGATCTCGGTTTCGAGATGGTCCAGTTTTCGGTATATCTGCGCCATGCTTGGAGCCGGGAGAAAGCCGAATCATATGCACGCCGGGTGGGCGAGTGTGTCCCGCGCGCAGGCCATGTGCAGGTGCTGTTCTTCACCGACAAGCAATATGCACAGAGCAAGGTCTATCGGGGCCGGTCAAGGCCCGAATCACCTCGGGAAAAACCGCGCCAGCTGGTGCTTTTCTGACGGGAATCCGCCCGGATTTTCCCGGCGGCATGTCAGGAAAAACCCCGCGCAACAATGGGTTGCGCGGGGCGTATCCTAGCAGAAGAAGCGACGCAGCCAAACCCGGACCGCCGATACCTGCACCACGCCG
>JALWJU010000652.1 GCA_026997055.1 Paracoccaceae bacterium
TGATCCATGCCCCCACGAAGGCACGGACGAGGCAAAAATGCAAGCGCCTCCTGCGGCCCGCCCCCGGCTCAGGCCTGCTCCAGCGCGGTGATGATCGGCGAGAAATCCGCCGCCTTCAGCGAAGCGCCCCCCACCAGCGCCCCGTCCACATTGGGCACCGAGAAGATCGCGGCGGCATTGTCGGGCTTCACCGATCCGCCGTAAAGCAGACGCACCGAGCGGCCGACCCCGGCCCCGAAGCGCCGCTCGAGGCGAGCGCGGATGAAGTCATGCACCTCGCCGATCTGCTCGAGCGTGGCCACCTTGCCGGTGCCGATCGCCCAGACCGGCTCATAGGCCACCACCAGGTTTTCGCCGGTCACCAGGTCGGGGATCGAGCCCGCCAGCTGGCCGCCGATGATGTCGAGCGTATTGGCCGCCTCGCGCTCCTCGAGACTCTCGCCCACGCAGACGATCGCGCACAGCCCGGCCGCGATGGCCGCGCGGGCCTTTTCGCGCACATCGGTATCGCTCTCGCCATGATCGGCGCGCCGCTCGCTGTGGCCGAGGATCACGTAGCTCGCCCCGGCATCCTTCAGCATCGCCGCCGAAATGTCGCCGGTATGGGCGCCATGCTCCTTCGAAGCGCAATCCTGCCCGCCAATGGCGATGGGCCCGCTGATCCGCGACATCCGCTCCAGAAGCGTCGCCGGCGGGCAAAGCAGAATGTCGATGCCGCTCTCGCCATGGGCCGCCGCCAGCGCCTCGACCTCGCCCAGATCGGCCCCGAGCCCGTTCATCTTCCAGTTTCCCGCGGCAAGTCTGCGTCGCATGTGATCTCCTCCGTCCTGCTGCGGCGGTGATAACGCAAGCGGCACGGCACGCAAAGAGGTCAGGATAGCGCAGTCGGCGCGCGCCGGGAAACGCTCACCCCCTGCCCATCAGGCTCTCGTCGAACCTGATCGATTCGCCGCAGCCGCAGGCCTCGGTCACATTGGGGTTGTTGAACCTGAAGCCGCTTTCCAGGAGCGAGGTCTCATAATCGATCTCGGTGCCGAACAGGAACATCTGCGCCATCGGCGCGATCATCACCCGCGCGCCGTCCTGCTCCACCACCTCGTCGAGCGGGTCCACTTCCTCGACGAATTCCATCGTGTATTCCATGCCGGCGCAGCCGCCCTTCTTCACGCCGATGCGCAGGCCCTTATGGCCGCCCTTTTCCATCAGCCGCAGGATCTGCGCGGCGGCGCGCTCGGTCAGGGTGACGGCCTGCTTGCCGGGAGTTCCAAACATGTTGCGCTCCTTGCTTGCCCCTTCATCTTGGGGGAAATACTCCGGGGGCGTGGGGGCAGCGCCCCCACATGGGTGTGGCGCGCTGAGGCCCCTACATGAATCCGAGTTCCAGCCGCGCCTCGTCCGACATCATCTCCATGCCCCATTGCGGCTCCCAGACCAGGTTCACATCCACCTGGCGCACGCCCTCGATCGGGGCCACCGCATCGGCCACCCAGCCGGGCATGTCGCCGGCCACCGGGCAGCCCGGGGCGGTCAGGGTCATGTCGATCTGCACCGCGCCGTCATCGGAAATGTCGATCGTGTAGACCAGGCCGAGATCATAGATGTTGACCGGGATTTCCGGGTCATAGACGCTGCGGCAGGCCTCGACGACCTTTTCGTAAAGCGGGTGGTCGGTTGTGGAGGGGCGGATCAGCGGCGCGCCTTCCAGCCTGGCTCCGGTTTCGGTGTTCATCGCGCGTCCCTCTGGTGCTGCGTTTGCGGGGTTTCGTTCGGGGCTCCGTATTCCTGAGCAATCATATAAGGATTATCCGCCCGCAGGTCCAGAGGCACGACGTCGCGGCCGGGGGTGATTCCCGCACAAGGTCGCGGATGTCCGAGATGTCCGGGAAGAGGCGCGAAGGAGAAGGGAATCGGAAGAGGAGGCGGAGAGG
>JALWJU010000653.1 GCA_026997055.1 Paracoccaceae bacterium
CCTGGTGAAAGCTCAGCAGCGCATTGAGCACCGTCAGATCGCGGTCGCTTACCCCGAAAGCCGCCCGCCCCACGCACAGCGCGCGAAAGATCTCCCACTTGTCCACCTGCGGCGTGCTGGCCGGGGCACGGGCGGCCCTGGCCTGCTCGATCAGCGCAGCCGTCACCGGCCGCCGCCCGAAAGGCGTCGTCGTCAGTATCTCCATCGCGTTTCACGAGACAAAAAGATAGCGCCCGCCGCGAGCGACGTGTTGACAGCTGTCAACAGGCTGCCTAGATTCGGAAGTGCGAATAACGAACCAGGCCTCTCGGGATCCTTCTCGGGGGGCTTTTCTCTGTCTGTCGTGCCTCCTTTGTTTCTGCTTCGGGTTTGTCCCCGGGAGTGCCCCGGGGGCTATTCGCCGGACTGCTCCTTCCAGTTCCGGTGAATCTCGGCGAGATTGGCGACCAGCCAGCTGTCGAAGCCCTCGGCCTTGCGCCGGTCGATGGTCAGGACCAGCTTGCTGCCGCGATCCCTGATCTCGGCGATGGGCTTGCCGGGATCGTATTTCTCGAGCAGGCGCATGGTCTCGTTGAAGCGCTCGTCCGATGTCTTGCCCACGGCCAGCGACACCGGATCCCACTCCACCCGCTCCACCAGCTCGGCGAGCTTCAGCCAGCGGTCGCGCCCCACCGAAGGCGCCGCCCCGATCGCGTGGATCAGATCCTGGCCCACCCGCTCGGCGATGGACAGCATCCGGCTGACGATGGTCTTGTCCACATGCAGCGCGTCGCAGATCACATCGCGCCGATAGCCCGCCTCGTGCATCTGCCAGGCGAAATTGGCCTTTTCGATGAAGCTGAGGTCGCGCCGCGCGCTGTTTTCCTGGCCCTGGGCAAGGATCAGGTCGCGGTCGTCAAGCTCGCGGATCATCGCCTTGACCGGCTGGCCGAGCCGCATCAGCGCGCTTACCCGGCGCCGGCCATAGACCACCTGAAAGCGCCCCTCCGCCTCGGGATGCGGGCGCAGCAGCACCGGCACCTGCTGGCCATAGCGGGCAATGGAATCCATCAGCGCGTCCAGCCCGTCATCGTCATCGAGCCGGTCGAGCAGGCCGGCATTGTCGATCAGCTGCGGGTCGATATCGACCACGGAGCGGCGCTTGAGATCGGCGATTGATTGACTGACCGCGCCAATAGCGCCTGTCTTGTAGCGCGGCCGGGCCGGGTTGACACGACTCTCCTGTGCCTCTTCGGCGGCTTTGCCCTCCATCAGCCCCTGAAGTACATTCTTGCGTGCCATCATCGCCCCCAAGCCTGCTGGATCAGTTCTTCTATCTCGCCGTTCACCGCGTTGAGACTCTCCATCGCACGCTCGTAGGTGGCGCGGGTGAACTGTCCCTTTTCCACCTCATACAGGGTCTGTTTGGTCAGACCGGCATCGGAAATGGCGGTGGATTTCAGCACCGTGTGGTTCAATACGTTCTCGCCGAACATGGAGCGCATGAAGCTTACCATCTGGTTTTGCGGCCCGTCGCCCGGTTCATATCTCGTTATCAAATAGCGCATCCAGTCATAGGACATGTCCCCGCCCGCCTCGGCCACCACGCCGAGCAGGTTCGAGGTCATCAGCAGGAATTGACACATGGACATCACGTCCAGCATCTGCGGATGCACCGTCACCAGCACCGAGGTCGCCGCCGAAAGCGCCGACATGGTAAGGAAGCCCAGCTGCGGCGGGCAGTCGATCACCACCACGTCATAATCAGTCTCTATTTCAGCCAAAGCAGAGCCTACACGGGTGAAAAAGAGATTGTCGTCACGCTGCGCCAGCGCCCGGGGCGTGTCGTGCTCGAATTCCATCAGGTCGAGATTGCCCGGCACCAGGTCGAGATTGGTGAAATAGGTCTTCTGGATCACCTGCGAGAGCGGCACCGGATCGTCATAGC
>JALWJU010000654.1 GCA_026997055.1 Paracoccaceae bacterium
CGCGCGGGGCCATGCGGGGGGAGGCGGGGCAGGACGGGGGCCGCGCGGGGGGCACACGGGGCCGCGCGGGTCCAAACGGGGCCGCGCCCCTCAGATGCCGCGGGTCAGGATATAGCCGTTTTCATTGGGGTCGGTGTCGGAAAAGGTCCGGCTGGTCACGCCCGGCAGGCGGCCGAAGGCCTCCATCGCTTTCTTCGGGAAATAGGTGGAGGGGATGCTTTCGAAGCCCGGGATCTGGCGCAGTATATCGGTGATCGACTTGGTGCAGGAGCCCTTGGGGACCGCGCCATAGGCCTCGACCAGGCGAATCGCCATTTCCGCGATTTCCGGGCTGACCACGATATCCTGGCGCACCACGTCATAGGTCACGCGGGCATGGTAGTCGATGTAGAAATCGACCACCGCCGGCGTGATTCCGTAATGCACGTCGTTGCGCTCGGGAATGTTGGGGTGCTGAAAGGTCCCGGCCGGGTCGAACAGAACCCGCTGCGAGCCGTTGATCATCAGCCCCGCATGGGCGCCCGAGCCCGAGCGCGTGGACAGGACCGTGAACAGGGTGATCATCGGCGGCCCGTCATGCACATAGCGCTTGGCGGCGACGAATTCGTCCGAAGCCCATTTGCTCTCGGCCCCGCAGGCGGCCAGAAACAGCAGGGTGGCAAGGGAAAGGACGATACGCAGCATGAAAAACCTCTTTGAAAACCCCTGTGAAAACCCTGTGATAACCCTGTGAAACCCCTTCGAAAATCCTTCGCGCAACGGTCCGGCGAACCGGGCGGCGGCTTCCGGCGGCAGGGCCGGCTGCGCCTGTCGCGCCTCAGGCGTTGAACATCGCCAGAAGGATCAGAAAGACGGCCACCGCAATGACGAAGCGCGTGCTGATGCGGATGAAGCCCTCGAAGACCTTTTCATGTTCGCGTACGCTCATCGTGCCGTGCTTGTGCTCTGACATCTCGTTCTCCCTGTCGCGTCATGTGGTTTTTACCCCATAGCCGATTTGCTCCGGCCTGTCACGACCCGCTTTCGGGTGAGTGAGATGTTTGTCCCATGGGCGGGGAGAAGGCTGGCGCTCACCCCACGCGGCCCTCTGCGCCCGCTGGCAGGGCGGCACCCTTGCGCGCCTGCCACAGCCAGGCGCCATCCTCGCGCCGGCGGCGGGTGATGAGGCCCCGCTGGCAGAGGTGGTTCACATGCGCCACCGCCTCGACCAGGGCGAGGCCGTATTCGTCTTCGCCGATCGGGCGTTTGAACAGGGGGGCGAAGCATTCGGCGGCGGTGTGCGGGGTCTGGAGGTGGTCCAGAAGGCGGGCGAGCGCGCCGTGGTGGTTGTCGATCAGCTGGCGCATGCGCGTGGGCAGGCCGGTGAAGGGCAGCTTGTGGCCGGGCAGCACAAGGTGGCTCTCGCGGGCATGGGGCGCGAGGCGCTGGCAGCTTTCCAGCCATTCGCCCACCGGGTCGGCCTCGGGCTCGGTGGCATAGACGCCGAGATTGGGGCTGATCGTGGCCAGAAGCTGGTCGGCGCCGATCACCAGGTCGCAATCGCGCGACCAGAGCGTGGCCTGCTCCGGCGCGTGGCCGTTGCCGATGCGCACGTCCCAGTCGCGCCCGGCGGCGCGGATCACGCTGCCCTCGCGGATGCGGCGAAAGCCCAGCGGCATGTCGGCGACGATATCGACGAAGTTGAAGGGCCGCTCGCGGGCGCGCTTTTCGTAGATCGCCCGGTCCATCCCGGCGGCGCGCCAATAGGCAAGCGTCTCGTCCACCGGCACCATCTGCTCGTCCAGAAGCAGCATCCGGGCGAACAGCCAGGCGGTGCGGGTGGTGATGAGCTCGGCACCGTGGTCGCGCTGAAACCAGCCCGCAAGGCCGATATGGTCCGGGTGGTGGTGGGTGGCGAGGACGCGCCGCACGGGCTTGCCCTTGAGT
>JALWJU010000655.1 GCA_026997055.1 Paracoccaceae bacterium
GGGTGCCTGTGGGAGGGCCATGGGGGAACGGCCTGATTCGGGATTTCCGGCGGGAGTGCTCAGGCAAGCGCGAAGGTCAGGATTGGCTGTATTCGCGCGGGCCGCCGGAGCCGATGCGCCAGCCGGTGAGGCGGCGGTTCTGGTGGCGCATGCGGTGGCTGAGCAGCTTTCGGGTAAGCCTCAGAAGGGTGCTGGCATGGGCCGGGTCGCCGGCGAGGTCGTGGAGCTCGTGCGGGTCGTCCTGCAGGTCGAAGAGGAGCGGGGGAAGGTCACCGTTGAAATGCACGAGCTTCCAGCGCTCTTCGCGCAATATGGCGAGGTTCGAGGCATTCAGGCCGGTGCCGGTAGCGGCGGCGCGGGAGGTGATTTCGCCAGGCTCGCCGTATTCGAGCTCCATATGCACGCAGTCGCGCCATTCCTGCGGCGTGTCTCCTTCGAGCCAGGGGCGCAGGGAGGTGCCGTCGAGCCCCGATGGGGGTTTGCCGCCGAGCAGATCGAGAATCGTGGGCACGATATCGGTGCTTTCGCTGAAGGCGGTGACGCGGCGGCCGTGGGCCTCGGGCAGGCGTGGGTCGCGGATCATCAGCGGGATGTGCCAGGCGCCCTCATAGGGAGTCTGCTTGCCCCACTGGCGGTGATCGCCCAGCATCTCGCCATGATCGGCCATGAACAGGACCAGGGTATCGTCATATTGGCCGCTCTCCTTCAGCCACCTGATGACACGCCCGAAATGCGCGTCCACCTCGCTGGCGAGCCCGAGATAGATGGCGCGCAGGGTTTGCAGATCGGCATCGCTGTTTTCATCGACCGTGCAGCCCGTGACCGTATCCTGCATGGCTGGGGACTTGAGCGCGCCTTCCATGAAGGGATGCACGGCGGCCTCATCGGCAGGGCTCGCAAGGCGCGCGGGCAGCGGCAGGCGCGCGGGGTCGTACATGCGGTTGTAGGGCGCCGGCGCCACCAGCGGCGGGTGCGGGCGGATCCAGGTGGCGAGCGCGAACCAGTCCTGCCCGGCGCGTTCGGTGAGGTCGGAGAGAAGCCGGTCGGTGAGAAAGGCGGTGTCGCTGTGCTCGGCGCGGTAGAAGGGCGGATCGTCCGGGCGCGGCGGGCGGTCCGGGTCCGGCGAGACGGGCTCGTAGAAGCGAGCGTAATCGGGCAGCGCATAGCCCTGTTCGCGCAGGTAAGCGCGCCACGGATAGCTCTCCATCAGGCGCATTTCCAGCATTTCGCGCATCCCCGGGAGCACCTGTTCTTCGGTCCTGAGCATCGGGTCGGCAGGCGCGTGGGCGGTCGGGTCGGCCGGCGTGTCGGTATAGCCGAACAGCAGCGGCTCGTAGCCCAGCGCGCGCGCCTCCATCGCCAGGTTCGGCGTGCCGGCGGCAAGCGGGGTGCCGTTGCGCACCGAGCGGTGGTTCATCGCGTAAAGCCCGGTCAGGATCGAGGCGCGCGAGGGGCCGCATGGATTGGTTACCGAGTAGTGACGCGCGAAGGTGACGGCCTCGCTCTGAAAGGCGCGCAGGTTGGGCAGGTCCACATGCGCCGCCAGGGCCCCGTCGAGGCAGTCGGCGCGCAGCTGGTCGGCGATCAGGATCAGGACTTTCATTTCTTCTCTCCCCTGCCCGAAGAAAGGCCGGACGCGACCCCGGGTCAAGCCCGAAAGCGCCGCTCCGGTCGGGCGGCACGGCTTGCCTTGCCGGTGTGCGGCCCGCGGCGACGGGGGGTTGCAATGGGGCTGCCGATCCACTAGTTATCGTCTGATAACATTTGTCAGTCCGGGAGTCCCCATGTCTGCAGCATCCCTTCCCCTCTCCCCGACCTGGCGGCGCCTCCTGGCGCTGGCGGCGCTGGTTTTCGCCATTGCCACCCTCTTCAAGGGCGGCTCGGTGATCTTCGGCCCCGACAGCGCCCGCGCCAGCGTGGGGAATTACGTGCCCTTCGTGGTCTGGTTCAATTTCTTCGCCGGGTTCTTCTACATGGCCGGCGCCTATGCCATCTGGGCGGCAAGGCCCTGGGCGCGCGCGCTGGCGCTGGCCATCGCCCTCGCCACTCTGGCCGTCGGCGTGGCATTTGCGATTCACGCCATCGGCGGCGGGGCCTTCTCCCTGCAGACCGTGGGCGCGCTGCCGCTGAGATTCGGCTTCTGGCTGTTCATTGCCCATAAACTTTCCAGGGCATAGGCTGCATTATCCGAACCGAATCCGGGAGAGGCTCATGCGAAGCGGTTTCAAGTTCATTCTGATGACCCTGCCGCTGGTGATTGCGGGGGCGGGCTTCGTCGCCTGGACGATTTCCACCAAGCCCGCCCCGGCTCAGGAGGGTACCCGGGAGCGTGCGGTCAGCGTGCGCGTCATCACCACGCGCCAGACCACGCTCAGCCCGGAAGCCACCGGCTTCGGCCTGGTCGCGCCGGCGCGCCATTTCGAGGCCATCGCCCAGGTGACCGGCACCGCCGAATATGTGAACCCCGCGCTCAAGCAGGGCGAGATACTGGAGGCCGGGAGCGAGCTGGTGCGCCTGTCCGACAACGATTATGTGCTCGCCATCGCCCAGGCCCGGGCCAATATCCGTGCTGCGGAGGCCAAGCTGGCCGAAATCGCCGTCTCGGAAGAAAACCTCAAGGCGGGGCTGGCCATAGAACAGCAGGCACTGGAGATCCGGGAGGCCGAACTGGCCCGGGTCGAAAGGCTCTACGAAGCCGGTACCGCCAGCCGCTCGGCACTGGACAATGCCCGGGCCGCCTGGCTTGCACAGCGCCAGAAGCTGCAGAGCCAGCAGAATGCGCTCGCTCTTCTGCCGACCCAGCGCGAGGTGCAGAAGCAGCAGATCGCCGTCTATCAGGCAAGCCTCGCCACTGCCGAGCTGAATCTCGAGCGCACCCGCCTGACCCTGCCCTTCGCGGCGCGGGTCAGCGCGGTTTCGGTGGAGGTGGGGCAATTGGTGCGCTCGGGGCAGAGCGTGGCCAGCCTGGACGGCGTCCAGACCGCCGAGGTCGAGGCGCAGATATCGGCCGAGGATCTGCGCAGGCTGTTTCAGCGCCTGTCCCGGAAAGAGGCCGGGGAAGGCGCCGGCGAAGCGACCGCAGAGGGAGAAAAGGGCGCGCAGGGTGCGGAAGCCGCGGGAAGCGGGCAAGGAGGAGGGCGCGAGGGGGGCGGCCTTGGGAGCCTCGCTCTGGACCCCACCGCTTTCACGGACCGGATCGGGGCCATGCAAATCGGTGCTAGCGTGCGTCTGCGCATGGGCGAAGACATGCTGGTCTGGCCCGCCCGGCTGGATCGCTTTTCCAGCGCCATCGACCCCAGGAGCGGTACTATCGGCGTGATCGTGCAGGTCGATAATGCCTATGGCCGCGCCGAGCCGGGCACCCGCCCGCCCCTGACCAGGGGCATGTTCGTCGAGGTCGGCCTGCAGGCTCCGCCCGAGCCCGGGATCCTCATTCCGCGTGCCGCGCTGCGCGGCAGCGAGGTGATGATCGCCGATGCCGACAACCGCCTGCGCCTGGTGCCGGTGACGGTGGCGCTGGAGCAGGGGGACCTGGCGCTGATCACGCAGGGGCTCGAGCCGGGGATGCGCCTGGTGGTCTCGACCCCGGTGCCGCTGATAGAGGGGCTGCTGCTGGCCCCGCAGGTGGACAGGGCGCTGGAAGCGCGCCTGCGGGCGGCGGGAGTCGGCGAATGATCCGCTTTTTTGCCGGCCACCCGACGATTTCGAACCTGCTGATGATCCTGCTGCTGCTGGCAGGGCTTGTCACCGGCCCTTCCCTCTTGCGCGAGACCTTCCCGCGCAAACCGCCTTCGCGGGTCGAGGTCAGCGTGCCCTATCCGGGTGCGCGCCCGGAGGATGTGGAGAGCGCCATCTGCGAGCGTATCGAAAGGGCGCTCGATGCGGTGACCGGGCTCGACACCGCCTCCTGCGAATCCCGCGAGGATCTGGCGCGCTCGGTGGCGACCATGGTCGAGGGGGAGGATTTCCAGACATTTCTCAATGATATCAAGAGCGAGGTCGAGGCCATCACCGACTTTCCCGACCGCGCCGAGCCCCCCCGTGTCAAGGCGCTGGGGCTGACCGATTTCGTCGCTTCGGTCTCGATCACCGGCCCGCCGGGGCGGCCGGATCTGAAGGATTATGCCGAGGATCTGCGTGAACGCATGCTGCGCTACGGCGGTATCCCCATCGTCACCGTCAGGGGGTTTTCCACCCGCGAGCTGCGCGTGGGCCTCAGGGCGGATGCGCTGCAGCAATTCGGCCTCTCCGTGGCCGATGTGGCCCGGGCCATCCAGGCGGGCAGTCTCGATCTGCCTGCAGGCTCGATCGAGGCGCGCGACGAAACCCTGCTCGTGCGCCTTGGCGAAGAGCGCCGTGACGTGATCTCCCTGGGCGATCTGGTGATCCGCTCGACAGCCAATGGCGGCCAGGTGCGCCTGAGGGAAGTGGCGGAGATCACGGAGGTTTTCGAGAACGAAGACGATCGCATCCTGTTTGACGGCAGGCTCGCGGCGGTGCTGGACATCTCCAAGACCCGCACCGAGGACGCGCTCGAGGTGATCGACCGGGTAAGGGACTTTCTGGCCGAAGAGCGTGCCCGTGTCCCCGAAGGGGTCACGCTGGAGATCACTGCCGATGCCGCCAGCGTGGTGCGCGAGCGCCTGATGCTGGTAGTGGTCAACGGGCTGCAGGGGCTGGCACTGGTGGCGCTGGTGCTGTGGTTGTTCTTCGGCTTCCGCTTCGCCTTCTGGGTGGCGATGGGCCTGCCGGTAAGCTTCATGGGCGGGGTGGCACTGATGTATGCGGTGGGATATTCGCTCAATCTGATGACCACCCTGGGCCTGCTGATCGTCATCGGTCTGCTGATGGACGACGCCATCGTCATCTCCGAGAATATCGCCCGATTGCGGGAAAGGGGGCTCGGTGCCCTCGAAGCCGCCGTACAGGGTGCGCGTCAGGTGTTTTTCAACGTACTGGCCTCCTTTGCCACCACGGCGATGATCTTCGGCTCGCTGGCCTTTCTCAAGGGCGACCTGGGCGCGGTGCTCCGGGTGGTGCCGGTGGTGATGCTGTTCGTGCTGACGATCTCGCTGATCGAGGCCTTCCTGATCCTGCCTCACCACCTGATTCACAGTCTCGAGGCGCCGCGCAGGACATCGGGCCTGTCCGCCCGCGCCAACCGGGCGCTCTTCTGGCTGCGCGAGCGTGTGGTCGGGCCGGTGGTGGACCTGACCATCCGCCTTCGCTACGTCACCGCCGGGCTGGCGGTGGCGGTGCTGCTGGTATCGGTGGGGATGCTGAGCGGGGGGTATCTGAAATTCGTCGCCTTTCCCGAGCTTGACGGAGACACGATCGAGGCCCGCATCCTGTTGCCGCAGGGCACGCCGCTCAAGCGCACCGAGCAGATCGTCGCCCGGCTGGAAGCGGCGCTCGAAGAGGTCAACCGGGAGCTCAGCCCGCTGCAGCCCGGCGGGGCCGAGCTGATCCGCCATGTTTCGGTCTTTTACGGCACCAACAAGGATTCCTTCGAGAGCGGCGCCCATGTGGCGACACTGAGCGTTGACCTGCTGCCCTCTGCCCGGCGCGTCAGCCGCCCGGACGACGTGATGGCGCTATGGCGTGAAAAGACCGGCGCCGTGCCTGACGTGATCAGTCTGAAATTTGCCGAATCCACCATCGGTCCGGCAGGTATCGCCATCGACATGCGCCTGAAGGGTGACGACCTGGGCGAACTCAAGGCCGCGGCGCTGGAGCTGGAAGACTGGCTCTGGAGCTACAGGGGCGTCACTTCCATCCTCGACGACCTGCGCCCGGGCAAGCGCGAACTGGAGATCCGCCTCTCCGATGCCGCCGCGCCCATGGGCATCACCGCGGCAATGATCGCCGACCAGCTGCGTGCCGCCTGGCTGGGCACAACGGTCGCGCAGATGCAGGTGAACGGTCAGCTGCTCGAGGTCACCGCCCGCTTCTCCGAGGCCGACCGGACCTCCTTCGAGGCATTCGACAATTTCATCGTCACCCGCCCCGATGGCTCCCATGTGCCTCTTTCGGTGGTGGCCGAGGTCACTCCCCGGCAGGGGGTGAGCCGGATCAACCGCGAAGACGGCATCCGCACCGTGACCATCCAGGGCAGCATAGACACGCGCATCGCCAATGCTGCCGCCATCGTCGCGGATACGCTCAAGCGCTTCATGCCTGACCTGCTGGCACGCTACCCGGGCGTCACCCTGGATGTCGAAGGTCAGCGCGCCGAGGCCCAGAAGACCCAGAAATCCATGCTCAAGGGCTTCGGCGTGGGCCTGATCGGCGTGTTCCTGCTGCTCAGCTTCCAGTTTCGCTCCTATATCGAGCCGCTGGTGGTGATGCTGATCATCCCGCTGTCCCTGGCCGGTTCGATCTTCGGTCACCTGGCAATGGGGCTGGATTTTTCCATGCCTTCGATGCTGGGATTCGTCGCGCTGGCCGGGGTGGTGGTGAACAATTCGATCCTGCTGGTGGATTTCGTCAAGCACGAACACGGCGATGCCGCCAACGTGGCCGAAGCCGCCGCCCGCGCCGCCCGGGCCCGCTTCCGGGCGATCTTTCTGACCTCGCTTACCACTGTCGTCGGCCTGCTGCCGATCCTGCTGGAAACCAGCCTGCAGGCGCAGATCCTGATCCCGCTGGTCACCTCCCTGGCCTTTGGCCTCAGCGCGTCGAGCCTGGTGGTGCTGTTCATCCTGCCCGCGATCTACGCCATCCTGGACGATTTCGGCCTCTCCACCCTGGCACGGGAGCGACGTGCCAGGATTCGGGCTCCGGTGGCGGCTCCGGGCGCCGGAGGTTGAGCCATACGCCTCCTTCGCGCGGCCCGTGGGCTGCGGGGCGGGGTTTTCGTGGAAATTTCGTGATTCCGGGGGCTCGCGGCGCTCGGAAAGGCGCGGGTTCCGGCGGCGCTGTCATTTTCCGGGGAAATGCGGCGGCGCGGCAGATCCTGCGGGAGCGGGGGCATGCCTGGCGCGCTGGCGAGGATCAGGCGAAGCGGGCAGGGGAGAGGGCGGCGCAGGTCGCCGCGTCGAGCGCCGGGGCGCGCCCGCCGGCGAGGTCGGCGAGCAGGCGGCTGGCGGCAGGCGCGGTCTGGAAGCCATAGCCGCCCTGGCCGGCCATCCACAGGAAGCTTTCATCGGCAGGGTCCGGGCCGATCACCAGGTTGCGGTCCGGCGCGAAGCTGCGCAGGCCGGCCCAGTTGGCCAGCATCCGCGTGACCGGGGCACTGACCCGCGCTTCATAGGCGGCGATGCCCTGGGCCAAGGTCAGGTCCTCGGCCCAGGCGTCGTGGGGCTCGACCGGGGTTTCGTCGGCCGGCGAGATCAGCAGCGCGCCGGCATCGGGCTTGGCATACCAGCTTTCGCCGGGGCCGAACAGCATCGGCCAGCGGCGTATCTCGTGGCCTTCGGGGGCGGCGACCCGGGCCATGGAGCGGCGGTACGGGGTAATGCCGATGGGCGCGATGCCGGCCATGCGCGCCACCTCGTCGGCCCAGGCCCCGGCGGCGTTGACCAGGTGGCGGGCGGAAAAGACCCGCCCGCCCGCGCGCACCTCCCAGCCGCTCCCGCCGCGCCCGATCGCCGTGACCTTCTGCCCGGTCAGCACCTGCCCGCCGCGCGCGCGGATCTCGCGGGCGAAGAGCTGCAAAAGCCGGTCGGTGTCGATATCCCAAGCCTCGGCACGGTAGCCGAGCATGGTGATTTCGGGGCTGAGCGGAGGCACCAGGGCGCGGCCCTCTTCGGGCGTGAGGCGCTGCATCTGCATGGCACTGGCGGTGTCTTCGAAGGCTTCTTCCTCGCCCGGCAGGCCGACCATGAGGAAGCCGCGCGGGGCGAGCAGGCCTTCGGTCGCGAAGAAGAAGTCGCCGCTGGCCTCGTTCAGCGCCACGACCGGCGGGGCGCCGTAGCTGGGCTCGTACATGGCCGCCGAGCGGCCCGAGGCGTGGTAGCCCAGCGCGTCCTCGCCCTCGAGCAGGCAGACGCGGCCGAGTTCCGAGAGCCGCGCCCCGGCAGAAAGCCCGGCAATGCCGCCGCCGATGATCAGAAAGTCGTCCATGCGCCCGGTGTGGCACAGGGGCGCGGAAAGAGAAAGGCCCGGATTCTCCCGGGCCTTTCCGCTTCGAGAATCGGGAAGGTCAGTCCCGGCGCGGGCCGAAATCGGCGGTGGTGATGACACCGTCGCCATTGCGGTCCTTGCGGGCGAACCAGGTCTCGGAGGAGGCGAGGAACTCCTCCAGCGTAACCTGCCCGTCGCCATCGAGATCGGTGGCTTCACGGGCCATGCCCTCGCCTTTCTGGCCGCCGCCATGGCCGCCCTTCGCACCGGCGCCTTCTTCGGCGTGGTCGGCGGCGCGGGTCTCGTCGAACAGGTCGTATTCGGCCGAATCCAGCACGCCGTTTTCATCCTGGTCGAACATGTAGAAGATATCGCCCCGCTTGAGGCGCAGTTCTTCCAGGGTGACCTGGCCATCGCCATTGTCGTCGAAATTTTCGATGAAATGCGCGCCGGGAGTCTGGGCAAGAGCGGCGCCGGCGCCAAGGGAAAGCAGGGCTGCCAGGGCGAGAGGGGTGAAGGGTTTCATGTATGTTCTCCGTTGTCGGTATGGGTGTCTGGTGTGCATCATTTAG
>JALWJU010000656.1 GCA_026997055.1 Paracoccaceae bacterium
ATTTCTCCCAGCGGCGCGGGGGGTGGGGTTTCCTCCCAGGGGCGGTCGTATTCGGGCGCCGAGCCGGCGAGCGTGGAGAGCGGCAGGTCGGCGCAGCAGCGGCCCTTGTGGAAGATCTCGAAGCGGTCCTCGGCGATGGTCTCGCCGACGATGGCGAAGTCGAGATCCCATTTCTCGAACACCGCGCGCGCCTCGGCTTCCTTCTCCGGGTGCAGCACCATGAGCATGCGCTCCTGGCTCTCCGAAAGCATCATCTCGTAGGCGCTCATGTCCGCCTCGCGCTGCGGCACGGCGTCGAGGTCAAGCCGGATGCCCAGGCCGCCCTTGTCGCCCATCTCGACCGCCGAGCAGGTGAGCCCGGCCGCGCCCATGTCCTGGATCGAGATCACCGCGCCGGTGGCCATAAGCTCGAGCGTCGCCTCCATCAGCCGCTTTTCGGTGAACGGGTCGCCGACCTGCACGGTGGGGCGCTTTTCCTCGATACTGTCATCGAATTCGGCCGAAGCCATGGTGGCGCCGCCGACCCCGTCGCGCCCGGTCTTGGCGCCAAGATAGACCACCGGCATGCCCACGCCGGAGGCGGCCGAATAGAAGATCCTGTCGGCGTCGGCGAGGCCCGCGGCGAAGGCGTTGACCAGGCAGTTGCCATTGTAGGAGGCATGAAAGCGCACCTCGCCGCCCACGGTCGGCACGCCGAAACAATTGCCGTAAGAGCCGATCCCCTCGACCACCCCGTGCACGAGCTGGCGGGTCCTGGGGTGATCGGGCGCGCCGAAGGACAGGCTGTTCATTGCCGCGATCGGGCGCGCGCCCATGGTGAACACGTCGCGCAGGATGCCGCCGACCCCCGTCGCCGCCCCCTGGAAGGGCTCGATATAGGAGGGGTGGTTGTGGCTCTCCATCTTGAAGACCACCGCCTGCCCGTCGCCGATATCCACCACCCCGGCATTCTCGCCGGGCCCGCAGATCACCTGCGGGCCGGTCGTGGGCAGGGTGCGCAGCCACTTCTTCGAGGACTTGTAGGAGCAGTGCTCGTTCCACATCGCCGAGAAGATGCCGAGCTCGGTGAAGTTCGGCGCCCGGTTGAGGATGCGCAGGATCTCGGCATATTCGTCCGGGCTGAGCCCGTGCGCGGCGATGATCTCTTCGGTGATTTCCGGCTCTTTCGTCATGCTGGCCCCCTCTGGCGTGGCCTTTTAGACCGCAGGGCGCGGGAGGGGAAGTCCAACTTCCCCGACATTTCCGAAAGGGGCGCGGATATGCCCGCGCCGAACAGGGAGGCAAGCCGCCGATCGGCGGTGCCGGGCTCAGAAATCGCCCTCGGCGGCGCGGTTGAGGATGTCGAGGATCACGCCCTTGACCCGCAGCGCCTCTTCCAGAAGCTCCGGTGGCAGGGTCTTGCCGCCGTGGATCATCATGTCCATGTCCAGCGATGTGAGCCACAGATCGCCGTTCTCGTCCTCCACCAGCGAGACCCGGCAGGGCAGGTAGGCGGCATAGGCGATGTCGTGCTCGACCATCTTCGCCGCGGTCAGCGGATTGCAGTAGAGGTAGATCTTGAGCTTGCGCCAGGGCTCGCCGGTCATGGCCTCGACCTGATCGCCCAGGGGCAGGGCGCCCACATCCTTGATATTGTTGTCGATCGCCACGGCCTGGATCGATTCGTCCACCTCCTCGAAGCTCAGCCCCTCGGCAACCTTCACCTGCCAGACCGTGGCGGCGGCCGAGTTGCCGGTCTCCACCAGCCGGTCGAACATGCCCTTGTAGGTGGCAAAGGCCTTGTCGTCGAAACTGTCGAAGGCCTGCTTGTAGCGCCACAGGTCCGGTCCGATCCAGGCGGCAAGGGCGATGGCGAGAGCCCCGACGAGGGCGAGAATTCTGGTGATGGCGGTCATGGTCATCTCCCGGCTGGTGAGCAA
>JALWJU010000657.1 GCA_026997055.1 Paracoccaceae bacterium
CCCCATCGCCGGGCATTGCACCGAGCGCTCCCAGATCGGGCAGGCCGGTCTCTCCCGCCGCAAGGCCGGCAGACGAATCCGCAGACACGGGAGCCGGCAGTTGCTCGGCCTGTGCCTGGCTTCTGCCGGAAGTCAGGATCGGCCGGAGGACGAAGAGGCCCAGGATCAGGGCCACTACGGCCAGGACCATCATCTGGGCAATGCTCATGTAGTCGAGATTCAGCCGCTCGGCGAAGCCGGGGGTGGGCATGCTCGCATCGGCCGGAGCCGGCTGGAATTCAAGGCTCTCGAGGGTAATGACATCGCCACGGCTTTCGTCGAATCCTACGGCCGAGGCGATCAGTGCCCGCAGGGCGGCCATTTCTTCCTCTGGCCGGGGGGCCCAGGTTTCGACCCCATCGGCATCGGTACTGCGAATGCCATCGACCAGGGCGGCGACGCTGATGCGACGGATGGCGCCCGGGGTCTTCACGATTTCGCGTGTGGTTTCGGAGACTTCATAGTTCACCCGCTCGCGCGTCTGGCTGTCGGAAGAGGTCGATTGCCCGCCTCCCCCCGCTGCATCGCCCGTGGGCAGGTTGGAAGCGACGGAGACGCCTGCCTCGCGGCTGTCGGAGCTGGTCCCGGTGGTTTCCTCGGTCTCGCTGGAGATCGCCACGCGACTGTTCGGATCGATCACCCGTTCGCGGATCGATTCGCTTTCGCTCACGGTTTCGATGCTGACTTCTACTACGGCATTGCCATAGCCTACCCGTGCTTCGAGCAGGCGCTGTATGTTGCGCCGCAATTCCTCGGCCCTGTCGCTGGCGCTGGCAAAACCGCCAGGCGCCTCGTCGCCAGTCACGATCAGTCCGCGCTGGGCGTCGATCACCGAGACATTCTCCGGCGTCAGCCCGGCGACGGCCGAGGCGACCAGGTATTTCAGCGCCCGCGCCTGAACTGGCGGCAGGGCGGTGCCGCTGGTGCTGACCGTAACCGAGGCGGTGGCCGCATCGCGCTGCCGCAGCCCCTGCGGGCTCGGATTGCCCAGGTGCACACGGGCACTCCGGATCAGCGGGTTCGCCATGATCGTGCGTGCCAGCTCTCCTTCCTTTGCGCGCCAGTAAGCGGCATTGAACATCTGGCTGGTGGTGCCGAAACCCGAGAGATTATCGAGGATTTCGTACCCCTGGGTGGTGTTGGCCGGCAGGCCCTCTGCTGCCATGGTCAGGCGCAGCTCGTCCCGCCTGGCCGAATCGACGAAGATCGCCCCGCCGCGTACCTCGTAGGCAGCGCCGCCGGCTTCGAGGGACTTGATCACCTCTCCGGCGCTGGCCGCATCCAGACCCGCATAGAGAAGCGCCATGTCCGGGCGCGCTGCCATGCGCGACAGGCCGAGAATGGCGGCAAACATGGCCAGCGTCGCGGCGACCACGATCATCCGCTTGCGCATGTCCAGAGCTGACCAGACCGATAGAAGCTGTTGCAAGACGCGTCTCCTCCTCCGGGCTTCTGCCCTCGTCCGGGTCGATCTTGCCGCAAGGCTATTAACAATCGGTTAGCCAGAACCGGATAATATCGATTCGAAGCAAAAAATTCCGGAGCCAAAATGGCAGAGAACGAAGAAGTCGCCGAAGGCGAAGATGAAGCGCCGAAGAAGAAGTCCAGGAAGCCGCTGCTGATCGGCCTGGTCCTGGCGCTTCTGCTGGGCGCAGGCGGGTTTTATGCGGTCTATTCGGGGATGATCCTGGCCCCGCCGGGCGAGCAGGCGGCAGCCGCGGAGCATGGCGCTTCCGTCGAATCGCTGCCGCCCGTTGCCTTCGTGCCGGTAGAACCGCTGGTCATCTCGCTCGGCCCCCGGGCCAGCAGCCGGCACCTGCGCTTTCGGGCTCAGCTCGAGGTGAACCCGGAGTATCAGAAGGATGTCGAGCTCCTCCTGCCTCGGGTTCTGGATGTGCTGAATTCGTATCTCAGGGCCGTGGATCTGCGTGATATCGAGGATCCGGCGGCATTGATCAACCTGCGCGCGCAGATGCTGCGCCGTATCCAGCTTGTTACTGGCGAGGGGCGGGTCCGCGATCTTCTTGTCATGGAATTCGTTCTCAATTAGCGCCGATCGGAGGAAACATGCAAATGATATCTGACATTCTTCTGGCTGCCGGCGCCCTGGGGGCGGCAATCTACTGCATCGTCCTGGCGCGGCGCCTGAAGCGCTTCAACAACCTGCAACACGGCATGGGCGGGGCCGTCGCGGTCCTGTCCGCACAGGTCGATGACATGACCAGGACGCTTCAGAAGGCGCAGCGCGCGGCGGTCACGTCGTCGGTCAACCTCGCCTCACTGACGGAACGGGCCGAGGATGTCGCAAAAAGGCTGGAACTGATGCTGGCGGCCATGCATGACCTTCCGGAAGAGCCTGCGCAAGAGGGGGCGCGGTCCGAAGCCGCCCCCGCACCCGGAACCGCGACCGAAACCGTCCCCGAACGCGAAGAAGAGCCCGGGCAAGCCACCGACATCCCCGTATTTCTCAGCAACCGCAAGCCGCGGATGGAGGCAGCGGAATGACAGCGAAGCAGGAAAGAAAGACGCAGGAGAAAAAGGCACCGCCAGCCAGGCGCAAAAGGTCGGGCGGGCGCGCACCGATGCGCGGGGTGCTGTGGCTCATAGCGCTGCTGCTGGCCATATCGGGACTGATCCGTCTGAATGGCTCGGGCCTGGCCCTGGCGCGGGAGATTTCGGCGGCAGTTGCCGGCACCGGCTCCGGTCACGAGACCGAACCGCAGACATGCGAAAGCGAGGCGGATATCGCACTGGTCCTGGAGCGGCTGCGCGAGCGCGAGCTCCTGCTGGAAGAGCGCGAAGGCGCTCTGGCCGACCGAATGCAGGCCCTCGCGGTAGCCGAACGGGAGGTGAAGGAGAACCTCGCCGCCCTGACAGCGGCAGAGGAAAGCCTGAGGGCGACCATGGCGCTGGCAGAGGTGGCGGCCGAAGATGACCTGGGACGGCTGACGGCAGTTTATGAGAACATGAAGGCCAAGGAGGCCGCGGCGCTGTTCGAGACCATGGATCCGCAGTTTGCCGCCGGATTTCTGGGCCGGATGCGCCCGGAAGCGGCGGCGGCGATCATGGCGGGTCTCAAGCCCGAGACTGCCTATACGATTTCGGTGGTCCTGGCCGGGCGCAATGCCAACGTGCCCACAAACTGATCGTCGCTCAGGGTTTGTTAACCCGGCTCTGCCATTGTGCAGGGGACGAAATGCGGCCTGACGAAAGAAGCAGATGATCGGAATTGTCGGAATAGCCCTGATCTTCATCATGGTCTTTGGCGGTTATGTCGCGGCCGGCGGCAAGCTCGGGATCATCCTGAAGTCCCTGCCGTTCGAATTCACCATGATCGGAGGGGCTGCGGCCGGTGCCTTTGTCATTTCCAATGACATGCACTCCATCAAGCACACGCTCAAGGATATCGGCAAGGTATTCAAGGGCCCCAAATGGGCACCGGAAGATTATCGGGATCTGCTCTGCCTGCTGTTCGAGCTTATCCGGCTGGCCCGTCAGAACGCAGTAGCGCTGGAAGAGCATATCGAAACACCGCATGAGAGCACGATATTTACCAAGTACCCGAAAATCCTGGCCGATTCGGAAGCGGTTGACCTGATCTGCGACACGCTTCGCTCGGCTTCGATGAACTATGACGATCCGCACCAGGTCGAAGAAGTGCTGGAAAAGCGCATGGAGGCAAACCTGCACCATGCGCTGCATTCCAGTCATGCCCTGCAGATGATCGCCGACGGTCTGCCCGCACTTGGCATCGTCGCGGCGGTCCTCGGGGTGATCAAAACCATGGCATCCATCGACCAGCCGCCGGAAATCCTGGGGAAGATGATCGGCGGTGCGCTTGTCGGTACCTTTCTGGGAGTCTTCCTGGCCTATGGCCTCGTCGGGCCGTTTTCGACCAAGGTTCAGGCCGTGGTGGAGGAAGATGCGCATTTCTACCAGTTGATCCGGGAGGTGCTGGTCGCCAATTTGCACAACCATGCGACCAATATCTGCATCGAGGTGGGGCGTCAGAACACGCCCAGTCATATCCGGCCGTCTTATTCCGAGGTGGAAGAAGCCCTGAAGGAAATCAAGCAGGGGGCGGCATGAAGTCCGGGAGAGTGATAGTGGCCCTGACCTTGCTCTGGCTGGCCATTCTTGCGGGATCGGGGCAGGCGCAGTCGGTGCGTGTCTTTTCTGGCGAGCATCCGGGCTTCTCGCGGCTGGTGATCGGTTTTCGGCAGAATGTGGGGTGGAGCTTTGGAAAGGTGGAAGGGGGGTTCGAATTCCGCAGTGATGCAAGGACGGCCAAGTTCCAGCTCGACAAGGTCTTCGACCTGATTCCGCGCGACAGGATTCGATCTCTTCGCGACCTCGGAGACGGGCGCTTGTTCCTGGAAGTATCCTGCCCCTGTCACGCCGAGGTATTCGAGCTTCCTCGCGGTCAGGTGGTTCTCGATATCAAGGATGGCCCCCCCCCGGCGCAGGCGCGCGACTTCAACAAGCCATTGGCACCACCTGGAATTATCGCGGTGCCGCCCGGGATCGGGTCGGATTCGGCGCCCGTTCTGGCCAGGACGGGAGTCGGGATGGGTGAAAGACCCGGATATGAGCGGACAGAAACAGCCCGGGATACCCCTTCCGCCACCATTTCACCCCGGGAAAGCCGGCGGGGTCTGCCTCTGTTGCCCGGTCTTGCCAGGCCCTTGGCCGACCTGCCCGATCCGGCGCATGATGTGGCCGAGGCATTGCCGGCGCCCGTCGAGGCATCCCCGACAATGCCATCTGGAGCCAGCCCGGAAGCTCCCTTGTCCGAAGCTGAGGTGGTGCAAACGCGTGGCGATGAGCGGGTGGCGGAAGTGGAGCGCGAACTTCTGGCGCAGATCAGTCGTGGAGCGGCCCAGGGTCTGCTGGAAGCCGATGTGACCATACCGAAACTTCCCGAGTCGGAGGAGCAGCCCGAAATTCGGCCGGAAAGCGACGGCACCCCTTCCCCCGAAGAGCAAGAAACCGAAGAAAGTATTCCCACGGCGGCACAACGCCATGTCATCCTTCAGACAGCCATAGACGAGCAATTTTCCGAGAAGTCAGCGCCAGCCGGGCTTACGGAACAAGGGTTTCGGTGCCCGGATGACGAAGACTTCGCCGTGGCATCCTGGGGCGAAGACATTGGCGATGGTGTCGACCTCGGGCCATATCGCAGTGGCCTGTTCGGAGAATTCGATACCCCGCAACAGGATGCGATTCTTCGGTTGGCAAAATTCTATATTTTTCTGACTTTTGGGGCGGAAGCCACGAACCTTCTGGAAAAGAACGAGACAGCGCTTGGAGACGTGTCACGACTGAAGATCCTGGCTGATATCATGGACAGGCAGTTTTCCTCTCAGGCCGCTGCAATCGCGCCATTTGCCGAATGCGATGGCGATGTCGCACTCTGGGCCGTTCTGTCGCAAAGGCAACTCGACCCTGCTTTTCCCGTCAATGACGCAGCTATCGTTTCGGCGTATTCCCGGCTTCCTATACACCTGCGGCGTTATCTGGGAGAAAATCTGATCACCCGCCTCATTGATGCAGGTCGGATTGACCTGGCTCATTCCCTGCGCAATGCTCTCGACCGGGGGGAAATGGGGACAAGCCCGGAACTTTCACATGTTGAAGCGCGTTTCGCAATGAATGACGGCAATGTCGGAGAGGCGGCGGAGGTCCTGGAAGAATTGGTGCGAGATAATGTGAAAACATCGCCGGAAGCTCTTAAGGAACTGATAGAACTCAAACTCTCACAAGACATTTCCGTAGGCGAAGAAGAAATTTCCTTGGCTGCAAGCTTCGCCTTTGAGCATCGGGGCACGGAGCTGGGGGCTGACCTGCGAAAGCTGGAGGTCAGGGCCCTGGGTCAGTCCGGGCGATTTGCAGAGGCCTATGCAGAGCTGACCGAACTGACGCGGAGAGGCGAGCTGCCCCTGGAAGAGAGAAAGGAACTGGAGGCGGATCTGGCGGCCTACTTGGTGACCAGGGGAACAGATGCCCAGTTTTTGCGCTACCTTGTGCCGACCGTTTCCGATATACGCCTGCGGGGTGATGCAAGACTTGATGTCGCAGAGCGATTTCTGAATCTCGGCTTCTTGCCTGAAGCCCGGGAAGTTCTCGGCAAAAGCGCCAATGTCCCCTCATTGCAAGAACGAAAACTGCTGGCAAAACTGGCGATCGGAGAGGGAAAATTCGATGTGGCAATCGGATATCTGACAGGTTTGGAGGACCCCGAAGCCGTAAAACTGAGAGCAGAAGCATTGGTCGGAAAAAAGGACTATCCTGCCGCAATTGCAGCGCTGGAGAGCGCCGGAGAGAACGAGAAGCTTCTTGAACTCGCCTGGCGAACGGGACAATGGGAGGAGGTTACGCTCCAGAATTCTGGCGAAATCGGAGCGATTGGTGTCATGCTGACCGAAGAGAGCCGGCCGCCGGATATCGCAGGTATTACACCAAGCCTAGAGTTGACATCAGATCTTCTTGCGCATGCGAACAAGGCTCGGGAAGCGGTTTTCGGTATCTTGGAGCAGTTTCCCTCACTGTAGAATGAGAATCCATACAATTTATCAATAAAGACCTCTGCATGAGGGCATGGTTTTCGTATGAAGCGAGTTTTGGGTAGTTTCCTTGCTGAACTGGCCCCCATTTCGACCGGACACCTAAGCCTGAACCAGGAGGCTTGAGCACAGGCTTAGGTATATGCTCATGTCCGATATTGAAATCATCACCGATGGTGGCCGCCGCCGGCGTTGGTCGGAGGCCGAGAAGCTTCGGGTCGTAGAGGAAACGCTGCAAGGTCACGACAGCATCCCGGCTGTCGCCCGGCGCAATGGCGTGGCGCCCAATCTGCTGTACGCCCACGCAAGCTGATGTTGGAGGGAGGAAGCATCGCCGTGAGCGGGGATGACAGTGTGACCAGCAACCGCACCGTCCGCGAGATGGAGGCCCGTATCCGCGAGCTGGAACGCCAGCTGGGGCGCAAGACGCTGGAGGTCGAGATCCTCAAGGAGGCTCTGGACAAGGCACGATCAAAAAAACCGATCTTGCATGCGCTGTCGCGGCGACCGGGAGGTTCCTAATGAAGGCGGTGGCGAAAACCCTGGGCGTGTCGCGTTCGAACCTCCATGATCGGTTGCGCGGGAGCACCAAGCCGCGTCGGCGCTACCATAAAGCGAGAAGCACGCGGCGCTGTTGCCGCTGATCGAGCGGCTGGTGGGGCAGCGCCCGACTTACGGCTATCGCCGGATTACGGCGGTACTGAACCGTCTGCTTCAGGCCCGCGGCCTTGATCCAGTCAACCACAAGCGCGTCTACCGGATCATGAAGATCCACGACCTGCTGCTGGAACGCAGCGGCCAGCCGCGCCCCGAGCGCAGCCATGACGGCAAGGTGGTGATGATCCGCTCCAACCTGCGCTGGTGCTCGGATGGGTTGGAGTTCACCTGCTGGAACGGCGAGGTTATCCGCCTGGCCTTCATCATCGACGCCAGCGACCGGGAGGTCATCGGCTGGACGGCGGTGTCCGGTGCCGAGAGGTGGTCGCGGGAATTCGGATCAGTTATTAAGGTGGATCGCATGACGAAAGAGACGATCCAAAATGGCAAAGAGGAAGAACTATTCAGCGGGCGTCAGCACGCCATCCCGGACTGCATCGGAAATTGTATCCCGAAGTCCGTTTCCGGCGATACGCACGCCAAGCTCTTCGAAAAAGCTGTTTAGATTCGGCCTTCCAGTTCCCATGATCTTCACCCCATGCAATTCAGAAAGATAGTTGATCTTGTCAGTCGCTGCGCGTCAGTCGCCTGAGAGCCACAGCTCACCGCGCATTGCAGCGCCCGTCGGAAAAAGGACACCCCGCCTTCCAGAGGGTTCGGGAAGAACTCCACCTCAATTTCTCGATGCGCAAACAGGCTGTCCGCGCCCAGCGACGGTTGGGCCTGCGATACGACCGCCGCAAGGAGCCTTGTATAGAGCAGGTAAAACAGGGCGGAATATCCATCAGGAAGCGTATCGTCTTGCAGCGCTGCTAACCTGCCGGAATCCGCCAGCGTGATGGCAGCTTCCGCTTGCTCTGGCCAAACGGGGACGAGGAACTTTCCGAAATCCGCCGTCGCAAGAAGGGTCGCCGTGTCGCGCTGTGTCAATTTCTGCCGAGCGCAATAGGCCAATTGGTATGGCCTGACATTCTCGCAAGGCGTAGCCTGTCTGTCAAATTCGCCTGCAAGGAATTGGGATTGCGTGACGCATTCCTGCGCCTGTGCAACAAACGGCTGGAGAAGGATAGCGGTCCAAGCGAGCAAGCCGATTACCGTAAACCGAAAAGGAGACAATGTTACCGGTTCGCGGAACTTTCGGTCAGATTGTGTTCTTTTGAACTGGCCTTTTCGTTTGCAATTCATGTCTATTGAAACCCTCCAATAACTCCAACCCGGTTAACATTTCAACAGAAGTGGCTCGATTCGTTTGAACAGTTTCGGGTGGTTTCATAAGTGGATCACCCGCTCTGTCATGCTGCGACCGGTACCGGTCGCAGCGCCTCATGATATGCCAGATCGGGTGTGCGCCCGTCCAGCGATGAATGTGG
>JALWJU010000658.1 GCA_026997055.1 Paracoccaceae bacterium
GGCGGAGCCGGGTTGCAACAGCGCGCGCCGCAGGAGCCGCAATCGGTCGGAATGGGGCGGCACTTGCCCCGCAATGGGCTCGGGATGGAAGACTTGACGAAACGACAGCGCAAGACGCCGGGGCCGGGGCACAGGCCGGATTTCGAACTGCGCCTGGCGCGGACGCCGGAGGATCTGCTCCGGGCGCAGCGCCTGCGCTACGAGGTCTTCGTCCGGGAGCTGGGCGCGGACGGCCCGCTGGTCGATCACGCCGCCGGGCTCGAGCGCGACGAATTCGATCCTTTCTTCGACCATCTGCTGCTGATCGACCGGGCCCGGGAGGGGGCGCCGGTGGTCGGGGTCTATCGGGTCATGCGCGACGACCAGGCGGCGGCCTGCGGGCGCTTCTACTCCGAGGGCGAATACGACCTGGCCCCGCTGAAGCAGAGCGGGCGCCGCCTGCTGGAGCTGGGACGCTCCTGCGTGCATCGCGATTATCGCGGCGGCACCGCCATGCGCCGGCTGTGGAACGGGCTGGCCGATTATGTGCTGGGGCACGAAATCGAGATCCTGTTCGGGGTGGCCTCCTTTCACGGCACCGATATCGGGGCGCTGAAGCTGCCGCTGGCCTATCTGTACCACAACCACCTGGCCCCGCCGGCCCTGCGCGTGCGGGTGCTTGACGAGGTATATCAGCCCATGGACCTGCTCGCGGCCGGGGAAATCGACCCCCGGGCGGCGCTGCGGGCGGTGCCGCCGCTGATCCAGGCCTATCTGCGCCTGGGCGGCTTCGTCGGCGACGGGGCCTTCATCGACCGGGCCTTCAATACCACCGATGTCTGCCTGATCATGGATACCGAGGCCATGAGCCAGCGCCACAAGGCACAATATACCCGCGAAAGGTCGCGGGGGCGGTGAGCGCGGTGGAAACCCAAGCCGGAGAAGGCGAAGGGAAGCCGGCCTGGGACGATCCGGCGCTGGAGCCCGCGCCCTTTCGCCCCGGACCGGCCGGGCTCGCGCTGGCGGCGCTGCGGGCGCCGGCGCTGGTGGCGCTGCTGCTGGCCGGGCTCGCCCTGCTGCTGGTGCTGCGCCCGGGCGAGCGGCTGCTGGCCGGGGCGCGCCGGCCGCTCACCGCGCATATCCCGCGCCTGGTCAGCCGCGCGGCGCTCGCCATTCTCGGCCTGCGCGTCAGCCGCGAAGGCACGCCGCTGGCGGGGCCGGGCGCGGTGGTGGCGAACCATGCCTCCTGGCTCGACATCTTCGTGCTCAATGCCTGGCAGAACATCTGGTTCGTGGCCAAGGCCGAAGTGGCCGGATGGCCCTTCATCGGCTGGCTGGCACGCGCCACCGGCACGCTGTTCATCCGCCGCGAGCGGCGCGAGGCGGCGCGCCAGGTGGCGCTGTTCTGCCAGCGGCTGGAAGCGGGCCACCGGCTGCTGTTCTTCCCCGAGGGGACCTCGACCGACGGGCTGCGGGTGCTGGGCTTCAAATCGACGCTGTTCTCGGCCTTTCTGGCGCCGGAAATGCCCGAAGACCTGCAGATCCAGCCGGTGAGCCTGGTCTATCTCGCGCCGCCGGGGCAGGATCCGCGCTTTTACGGCTGGTGGGGGGAGATGGCGCTGGGGCCGCACCTGCTCAAGGTGCTGGCCTGCCGGCCACAGGGGCGGGTGGAGCTCTGCTACCACGCGCCGCTCAGGGCGGGCGATTTTTCCGACCGCAAGGCCCTGGCCCGGGCCTGCGAGGTACGGGTGCGAGCAGGGGTCGAGGCGCTGAGGGCGCGCGGATTGCCGGGATCGTAGAGTTACGGCTGCGTGCCGCGATCCGGCGCGACAGCCGCCTCGCGCAGTGCCGCATGGAGGATTGCAAGGGCCGCCGCCGGATCCGGCTCGTGCCAGATTTCCTCGCCAATGGACAGAAAATCGCTGCAGGAAGCCAGCCTGCGAAGGAGCGCGTCATCCAGCCCCCCCTCGGCCACGACAGGCAGCTCGATCATCTCCGACCACCACTCGAAAAGCTCGATCCCCGCCCGGCTGCCATCGCCCAGGCTGTTGCTGCCCACCGGCCCGAAGCAGACGTAATCCGCGCCCGCCTCGCCCGCATTGAGCCCTTCGTGACGCGATGCCCCGCAAAAGGCGCCGACGATCGCATCCGCGCCCAGCTCGCCGCGTGCCTTGCGCACCCGCCTCGCTCCGTCGGTAAGATGCACCCCGTCCAGCCCCAGCCGGGCCGCGAGCAGAAAATGGTCGTCGATCACCAGCGGAATATCGCGCCCATGGGCGACCTCGCGCAGCGCATCGGCGGCGCGAATCAGCCTCGCCTCGTCCTGGCTGGAAAGCGCCAGCCGGATACAGGCGACCGGCGCCGCATCGAGCACCCGTTCAAGCTGTCCGGCAAAGTCCTGCGGCTCGATCTCGGCGGGCGAAACCAGATATATCTGTGCAATTTCAGCCTCGGACATGGGCGCTCCTCGTGACGGGCGTGACAGAGTGAAAGAGTGACAGTCATGGCGAACCCACGGGCCGGCAGGCCCGAGCGGGCGCGAAAGGACGCCCGGGCGCCATATAGCCCGCCTGCGCGGCCTTGGCCAGTTTACATTTGTCTGGCGGGGCGCTTTAAGGCCCGCATGAATGCACGCGACGACGATGATGAAGATACCGCCGCCCGGGACAGGGCCCCGGACCCGGTAGTGGTGCTGGTGCGCCCGCAGATGGGCGAGAATATCGGCGCCGCAGCCCGCGCCATGCTCAATTTCGGCCTCACCCGCATGCGCCTCGTGGCCCCGCGTGACGGCTGGCCGAATCCGGCGGCGGTGGCCATGGCCTCGGGCGCGGGAAGGGTGCTGGACGCCGCCCGCCTCTGCGCCGACCTGGCCGGGGCGCTGGGCGATTGCCACCATGTTTACGCCACCACCGCGCGCCCGCGCGGCCTGACCAAACGGATCCTGACTCCCGCCGAGGCGATGAAAGAGGCCCATGCCCGCCAGACCCGCGGCGAACGGGTGGCGCTCATGTTCGGCCCCGAGCGCGCGGGGCTCGAAAATGCCGATATCGCCCGGGCCGATACCATCGTCACCGTGCCGGTGAATCCGGATTTCCCTTCGCTCAACCTCGCCCAGTCGGTGCTGCTCCTGGCCTATGAATGGAGCCGCGGGGGCGCGGGGCCGGCCCCGGCGATCCCGCGCGGCGAAAGAGATCTCCCCGCCCCCCGGTCCGAGCTCGAACACCTTGCCGATCACTACGAACGGCGCCTCGAAGAAGCGGGCTTTTTCTTCCCGGAGACCAAGGCGGCGGGGATGAAGCTGACCCTGCGCAACATGTGGAGCCGCATGGGCCTGACCAGCTCTGATATCCGCATGTTGCATGGAATCCTGCGCCAGCTGTCGCGCAGGCGGGGCTGAGCGAGAGCCGCGCCCCTCCCTGCGCCCTACCCGGCGCCGGGCAGGGCCAGACGCCGGCGGATATCCGCAGGGCCAAGACCGCTTGCGCGCAGGCTGCGCAGGGAATGGGCGTCATCGCGCTTGGCCAGACGCCGACCGCCGGCATCGCGGATCAGCCGGTGATGATGATAGGCCGGCGCAGGCAGCCCCAGCAGATGCTGCAGCAGCACATGGATCGGCGTGGCCGAAAAAAGATCGCGCCCGCGCACCACATGGCTGACCCCCTGGGCCGCATCGTCCACCACCACGGCGAGATGATAGGAGGTGCCGATATCGCGCCGCGCCAGTACGATATCGCCAAGCGCGGGCAGTTCTGCGGCCCCGAAGCGATGCTGCCCCCCGTGGCGTGGCCCGGTCTCGGTAAAGACCAGTTCCCGCCGGCCCAGAAGTCGCGCCGCGGCCGCCATGTTCAGCCGGAGCGCGTCGCCGGGCCGCCGCCCGGCCATGGAGCGCCCGCGACAGGTCCCCGGATAGGGCGGCCCCTCCGGCCCGTTTGCCGCCGCCCCCTCCTGCGGAGCGCCGAGGGCTGCGCGAATATCGCCGCGCGAACAGGAGCAGGGATAGAGCACCCCCAGCGCTTCGAGCCTTGAAAGCGCCTCCTCGTAAGCCGCCATGCGCGTGCTCTGGCGCAATACCGGCTCGGGCCAGTCCAGCCCCAGCCAGCCGAGATCCTCGAAAATCGCGGCCTCGTATTCCTCCCGGCAGCGCGCTTCGTCAATATCCTCTATCCGCAGCAGAAAAACGCCCCCTCCGGCCCGGGCCATGTCCCATGCCACAAGCGCCGAATAGGCATGCCCCAGATGCAAGAGCCCGGTAGGCGAAGGCGCAAAACGGGTTATCATGGCGTCACTCTGCCAAGCAGGTCGGGCAGGGTCCAGTCCCCTTTCATCTTTCCTGCAAATACTCCGGGGGTCCGGGGGTGGAACCCCCGGCCGCGTGCCGGCGACTCGCACCGGCCTCGGGCAGCAGCGCTCAGCCCTGCCCCTCCAGCCAGCCCAGCCAGGCGGCCTTGGCGCGCTCCGTATAGGCCCTGTAACGTTCCTTGCGCCCGCGCCGGCCGCCCCTGAGCCCCTCGACCGGGCGAAACAGGCCGAAATTCACGTTCATAGGCTGAAAGCTCTTCGCCTCGGCGCCGCCGGTAATGTGGTGAACGAGCGCGCCCATGGCGCTGTCCTGCGGCACGTCAGGAAGCGGCGCGCCCTGCATCTCGGCCGCCGCGAAGCGGCCCGCGATCAGCCCCATCGCCGCGCTTTCCACATAGCCCTCGACCCCGGTGATCTGGCCGGCAAAGCGGATATGCGGGCGCGAGCGCAGGCGCATCTGGCTGTCGAGCAGGGTCGGCGAATTGATGAAGGTGTTGCGGTGGATCCCGCCAAGGCGCGCAAAGCGCGCATTCTCAAGCCCCGGAATCATACGGAAAACGGATACTTGCGCGCCATGCTTCATCTTGGTCTGAAAGCCGACCATGTTGTAGAGCGTGCCGAGCGCATTGTCGCGGCGCAGTTGCACCACCGCGTAGGGCTTTTCGGCGGGCCGGTGCGCATTGGTCAGCCCCACGGGCTTCATCGGCCCGTGGCGCAAAGTGTCGCGCCCGCGCTCGGCCATCACCTCGATCGGCAGGCAGCCGTCGAAATAGGGCGCCTCCTCGCCCTCGTGAAACGCGGCCTTCTCGGCCGCCAGCAGGGCGTCGATGAAGGCCTCGTACTGGTCGCGGTCCAGCGGGCAGTTGAGGTAAGCCTTGCGCTCTTCTTCGCTCTCGCCCTTGTCATAGCGCGATTGCGCCCAGACCACGCTCATGTCGATGCTGTCGGCATGCACGATCGGGGCGATGGCGTCGAAAAAGGCCAGCCGGTCGGCCCCGGTCTCGGCCTGGATCGCCGCACCCAGCGCGCTCGAGGTAAGCGGGCCGGTGGCGAAGATCCAGCGGCCGCTTGCGGGCAGGGCGGTGATCTCGCCGCGCTCGATGCGCAGGTTATCGAGCCCCGTGAGCCGCTCGGTCACCGCGCGCGAAAAGGCCGCGCGGTCCACCGCCAGCGCGCCGCCCGCGGGCAGGCGGTGGAGATCGGCCATTTCCATGATCAGCGAGCCGGCCCGGCGCATCTCCCAGTGGAGCAGGCCCACGGCATTGTGTTCGCTGTCATCGGAGCGGAACGAATTGGAGCAGACCATCTCGGCCAGATCCCCGGTCCGGTGGGCGAATGTGCCCATTTCGGGGCGCATCTCGTGCAGAACCACCCGGATGCCTGCCCGCGCCGCCTGCCAAGCGGCTTCCGAGCCCGCAAGCCCGCCGCCGACGATATGAAGCTCTTCGCTCATGGGGGGCAGATAGTGCGGCGCGGCGCAAAAGGCAACGCCAGGTTCCGCTCCCGCTCCCGCTTCCGCTTCCGGCGATCCTGTCGCCAGCGCGTCACCACGGCTCCGGCTGCGTGGCCAGATACATGGCATAATACATGATGGCATACATGGCCCTTGGCCGGCTCAGCCCCGGCGCACCTCGCCGATCTGGTCGAACAGGCAGGTCAGTTCATCCGGGCTCTGGCTGAACGGATGCGCCCGGGCCGGAGTGTCGGAGCGGAGCGCGGGGCGGCGGGTGGGGCATGAAGCGGCCCTGATGCGCCGCAGACGGATGCGCCCGGTCCCGGCCGGGCGATGATGCAGACGGATGCGCCCGATATCGGGTCCGGGCGCTTCTGTGCGGCGCAGGGCCCCGGCCAGCGGCAGCAGCAGCCCCACCAGCAGAATCTCGTCCATCCCGGTACTGCCGCCGGCGCCTGCCGTGCCCAGCACCAGCGCCATCAGCACCAGACTCGCCCATTGCAGTTGCAGTCCCACGAGGATGCACCAGGCGGCGCCGAACAGGGCGAGGGCGTACAGATCCGCGGCCAGGGCCGGGCCGAACAGGCCCTCCAGCGGCCCCGCGCCGCCCGGCGCGGCCCAGAGGCCGATGGCCGCCCCCATCACATAAAGCGCCACCGCGAGGCGCAGCATTTCGTGCCTGGAGCCATTTCCGATCCGGTTTTCCTTGCGCATCACGTTCATCCTCTCTGCCCGCGATTCTCCGGGCTTTCCTCAGGATGCATCCTGTGCGCGGATTCGGGCCAAAAGGCGGCGCGAATGGGGAGATTGTGGTGTGTTTTGGCGGCAAAGGGCGCGGGGCGCGGGGATTGTTTCCTGTCCGCGCCCGGCGCTCTTGCCCGTGGGCTGGATCAGCTTTCCGGGGCTTGCTCGTCCGCTTCTCCGCCCGTTTCTTCGCCGGTCTCCTCGCTCATGATGCGCGCGACCGAGACCACGGTTTCGCCGTCGGCGGTGTCGAAAACCTTGACGCCGCCCGCCGAGCGCGAGCGGAAGGAGATGCCCTCGACCGGGCAGCGGATCGACTGGCCGGTGGAGGTGGCGAGCATGATCTGGTCGGCTGGCGCGACCGGGAAGGACGCGACCAGCGCGCCGCCCTTCATGGTCTTTTCCCAGGCATTGACGCCCATGCCGCCGCGCCCGCGCACGGGGTAGTCGTGGCTGGAACTGGTCTTGCCCAGGCCTCTCTCGGAGATGGTGACGATGAGATCCTCGGCGGCAGCCATTTCCTCGTACCGCTGCGGGGAGAGGTCGCCGGCGGGGGCCTCGTCGGCCTCCTCCTCGGCGGTGCCGGCGCCCGCGCGGCGCATCTTGAGATAGGCGGCGCGCTCCTCGGGCGTGGCCTCGAAATGGCGGATCACGGCCATGGAGACCACCCGATCCTGCGCATCGGTGAGCCGGATGCCGCGCACGCCGGTGGATTTGCGCCCCTTGAACACGCGCACATCGGTAGAGGGGAAGCGGATCGCGCGCCCCGAGGCGGTGACCAGCATCACGTCATCCTCCTCGCTGGCAATCGCCGCGTTGACGAGCTCGACCCCTTCGGGAAGCTCCATGGCGATCTTGCCATTGGCGCGTACATTGGTGAAGTCGCTGAGCGCGTTGCGCCGCACGTCGCCCGCCGAGGTGGCAAAGACGATCTGAAACCCATCCCATTGCTCTTCGGGCACATCCACCGGCATGATCGCGGCGACCGAGACGCCGGTGGGGATCGGCAGGATGTTGACCATCGCCTTGCCCCTGGCCGTGCGCCCGCCCTGGGGCAGGCGCCATGTCTTGAGCTTGTAGACCATGCCTTCGGTGGTGAAGAACAGAAGCTGGGTATGGGTATTGGCGACGAACAGCGTGGTCACCACGTCTTCTTCCTTGGTGGCCATGCCGGCGAGCCCCTTGCCGCCGCGCCTCTGGGCGCGGAATTCGGCGAGCGGAGTGCGCTTGATATAGCCGGTCTGGGTGACGGTCACCACCATGTCTTCGCGCTCGATCAGGTCTTCGTCGTCCATGTCGCCGGACCAGTCCACGATCTCGGTGCGGCGCGGCACGGCGAATTTCTCCTTCACCTCCCTGAGTTCGTCCGCGATGATCGCCATGATGCGCTCGCGCGAGCGCAGGATGGCGAGGTAGTCGCGGATGCTTTCGGCGAGGCTTACCAGCTCGTCGGTCACCTCCCTGACCCCCATCGCGGTGAGGCGCTGCAGGCGCAGGTCGAGAATGGCGCGGGCCTGGATTTCGGAGAGGTTGTAGGTGCCGTCGTCGTTGATCTTGTGGTTGGGGTCGTCGATCAGGCGGATATATTCGGCGATTTCCTCGGCCGGCCAGCGCCGGGACATCAGCTTCTCGCGCGCCTCGGCCGGGTCGCGCGAGGCGCGGATGGTGGCGACCACCTCGTCCACATTCGAGACCGCCACGGCGAGGCCGCAGAGCACATGCGCCCGCTCTCGTGCCTTCCTGAGTTCGAACGCCGTGCGCCGGGCCACGACTTCTTCGCGGAAGGCTATGAAATGGCTGAGAAAATCGCGCAGCGTCAGCTGCTCGGGCCGGCCGCCGTTGAGCGCCAGCATGTTGCAGCCGAAGCTGGTCTGCATCGGGGTGAAGCGGTAAAGCTGGTTGAGCACCACTTCCGGGGTGGCGTCGCGCCTGAGCTCGATCACCACCCGCACGCCGATGCGGTCGCTCTCGTCCTGCACCGCGGCGATGCCCTCGATCTTCTTTTCGCGCACGAGATCGGCGATCTTCTCGATCATCGCCGCCTTGTTCACCTGGTAGGGGATCTCGTCGATGACGATGGCGTAACGGTCGCGGCGGATCTCCTCGATGCGGGTTTTGGCGCGGATCACCAC
>JALWJU010000659.1 GCA_026997055.1 Paracoccaceae bacterium
CGCCCAGGAACAGGGCCGCGCCGAGGGTTACATAGACCGGGCTCATGTAGCTCATCGCCGTGGCTTCGGCCAGCGGGATGCGCGCCATCGCGAAGAACCAGCTCATCACCGCCAGGGTATGAAACAGCCCGCGCGCGGCAAACAGCCCCCATGCCCTGGAGCTGAAACCCGCGCCGGGCAGGCGCAGGAGCACCGGGGACAGCAGGATCAGCCCGGCGACAAAGCGCAGGAAGGCCGCCTCGGGCGCAGGCAGTGCCGTGCCCACGGCCTTGACGATCACGTTGACCGCCACGAAGCACAGCCCCGTCAGCAGCATCCAGCCGATGCCGGCAAGGGTGTTCTGGGGGAGAGGGGCGGGCCTGGGCATGGAGGCACATGGCCCATTCGGGCGGATGAGTGCAAGCCCCCGCCGGAGAATTCGCAGCGTCATGTCCGGCGGCGCTCCGGCGGTGGCGCGCTCCGGCACGAGGCGGCGCCGGGGCGGACGCGGCATGACGGGCGGAGAGGGCGTGCCGGTCCCGATGCAGGCGGGTGCGGGCAATGGAGAGGGGCCGGGGCTGCCCGCTGGGCTTCGCGGGCATGCTTCCGCGCCCGCCGGGCCTGTCCCGGGCTTCGGGCGAGGCGCCGCCGGAGCGCTATTTCCGGGGTTTTGCGCTGGTGCGGGAAGCCGGTCCGGCGGATCCGGGGCGCCGGGCCGGGGGGGCGTGGGCTTGCGGCATCGTTTCCTGGCGCCAGCGTGTCAGGATGTCGTGTGCATCGCGGGGTGTCCGCGGGGCATTTCCGGTGATCCTGCCCGGTGTCTCCGAGAGGATCGGCGCCGGGGCGGGCTGGGGGATGCCTTCGATTTCGGTGAAGGTGTTCCTGTCCCGGTTATGCCTGTGGGAGGGGGCTTCGCGCAGGGCGAGGACCGGGGTGGTGCAGGCATCGCTTCCCTCCATCAGTCGCGCCCATTCATCGCGGCTTTTCTCGCGGAAGCGTCTGGCGAAGATCGCCCGCAGCGCGGGCCAGTTGGCCGGGTCGGCGCGGTCGGGAAGCTCTTCGGGGGAGAAGCCGAGGCGCGCGGTGAATTCCGTGTAGAATTGCTCCTCGAGCGCGCCCACGGCGACAAATCCGCCGCAGGCGCATTCGTAGGTCGTGTAGAAGGGCGCGTGGCCGTCGAGCAGGTTGGCCTCTCTTTCATCGCGCCAGACGCCCGACGCCGCCATGCCGTGGATCATGGCGGCGAGATGGCTGGTGCCGTCGGTAATGGCGCAATCCACCACCTGCCCCCGCCCGGTGAGGCGCGCCACATGCAGGGCGGCGAGCATCCCGGCGACCAGATACATGGCTCCGCCGCCGAAATCGCCCACCAGGTTCAGCGGGGGTATGGGGCCTTCGGCCGGGCCGATCGCGTGCAGGGCGCCGGTGAGGCCGATATAGTTGATGTCATGGCCGGCGGTATGGGCGAGCGCCCCGCTCTGCCCCCAGCCGGTCATGCGCCCGTATATGAGCGCCGGATTGGTCTCGCGAAACACGTCCGGCCCCAGCCCCAGCCGCTCCATGACGCCGGGGCGCATCCCCTCGATCAGCATGTCGGCGGCGGCGATCAGGGCGCGGGCGGTGGCGAGATCCTCGGCATTCTTGAGGTCGAGGGCGACGAAATCGCGACTGCGGTTGAGGAAGTCGTGGCGCATCGGGATCAGGGGCTTGAGCCCCGGCCGCTCGATGCGCACCACCTCGGCCCCCATGTCGGCAAGCCACATGGCGGCAAAGGGGGTGGGGCCGAGCCCGGCCATTTCCACCACCCTGAGACCGGCGAGCGGGCCTTCGGGATCTGCCGCCGGCTCAGACATCGAGGCTCCGCGCGATCAGTTCCTTCATGATCTCGTTGGTGCCGCCATAGATGCGCTGGACCCGCGCATCGGCAT
>JALWJU010000660.1 GCA_026997055.1 Paracoccaceae bacterium
TCCTGATCCTGCATACGCGCCACGGCTCCGGCGCGGTCGGGGCGGTGGTGCGTCATTATCCGTTCGGCCTGCTCGCGCTGCTGGTTTTCACCCTGACCGTGCGCTGGAGCTTTGCCGCTGTCGGAATCGACCGTGGCACGCTGATCGGGCTGGCAGCCTCGCTTGCATATCTGGCCCTGGCCAGCGCGGCACAAGCGCGCCTGCGCCGTGGTCAGGGCCGGGCCGACGGGCACTGAGGCCGGCAGCAGCGCTCCCGAGGCCGCCCGGAGATCCGCTCGCCGGCTGCCCGGCCCCTTCATCCGGCTCCGCGCATTGCCGGCGGGGCGGCGCGATTGTTCGCGAAAAATCGCCTGCGCGAAACGCCCCGGCGCGCATACGCGCATATCGGTGTATCGGTGTCGCGGCTTCGCCCGCCGCAGGATGCCGACCGGCGGAACTTCACATGCACCGGTTCAATAGCCGGCGCCGCGATCCACCAGGTAAAGCAGCGGCTCGCCCGCCTCGCCCCGGCGGATATTCTCGGCGATTACCGCGGCGGCGCTTGACGGCCTCGTCTGCGCGGCGATGTGGGGCGTCACCGTCACCTTCGGATGGCTCCAGTAGGGATGAGCCGCGGGCAGGGGTTCGCTGCGGAACACGTCGAGCGTGGCATGGCCCACCTGCCCGCCGTCGAGCGCCGCCAGCAGGGCCTCGTCGTCGATCAGCGCGCCGCGGCCCGGGTTGATCAGCGCGGCGCCCGGGGGCAGCAGGGAGAGGGTTTCGCCGTCGAGAATATTTTCGGTGTCGGTGGTCAGCGGCAGGAGCAGCACCAGGATCTCGGCGCGTCTGAGCACCGCCTTCAGCCCCTGCGCGCCGGCGTGGCAGGTTACGCCCTCCAGAGCCTTCTGCCCGCGACTCCAGCCCAGCACCTCGAAGCCGAGCCCGGCGAGCGCGCGTGCGCAGAATCCGCCCAGCGCGCCCAGTCCCAGCATGCCGACGCAGCGCTCTCGCGCCAGCGGTGGCACATGGGGCTGCCAGCGCGCATCGCGGCGGCAGATATCGGCGTCCATTCCCAGATGCGCCCGCAGCACATGGCCCAGCACATAGTCGCGCATCCCTTCCTTCAGCCCCGGATCGACCATGCGGGCGAGCGGCTGGGTCAGGGTTTCGTTCTGCACGATCCGCTCCACTCCGGCCCAGAGGCTGAGCACCGCTTTTGCATTGCGGTAGGGGCTGAAATCCTCCAGCCCGCTGCCGGGCATGTAGAGGATGTAATCCACCGCTTCCGGTGCCATCTCGCGCGCCATGCTGACCTTCATCCCCGCCGCGGCAAAGGCCTGCTCCAGCGCCGGGCGCCATTCTGCCCAGGCGGCTTCGGGCAGCGCGGCGAGCACGTTTGCCGCCCCGCCGCTCATTTTCGCCGCGCCCGGTGCACATGGGCCGACTGCACCAGGCCGAAGCCCAGCATCAGCACCAGCATTGCAGAACCGCCATAGGAGACCAGCGGCAGCGGCACGCCGACCACCGGCACCAGCCCCATGACCATGGCCATGTTGACGGCGAAGTAGAAGAAGAAGGTCATGGCAATGCCCAGCGTCAGCAGGGAGGAATAGCGGTTGCGGTTGCGCAGGGCCGAGATCACGCAGAAGACGATGATCGCCACATAGAGCGTCAGCAGCGAGGCGCCGCCGATGAAGCCGAACTCCTCGGCCAGCGTGGTGAAGATGAAGTCGGTGTGCTTTTCGGGCAGGAAGTTCAGTCGCGTCTGGGTGCCCTGCATGAAGCCGCGCCCGGTCCAGCCGCCGGAGCCCAGCGCGATCTTCGACTGGGTAATGTGATAGCCCGCCCCGAGCGGGTCGCGCGACGGGTCGAGAAAGGTGTCGATCCGCCCGTACTGGTAATCCTTGAGCAATTGCCAGCCGGTGCCCCGGCTCAGAAATACCGCCACGACCAGCCCCGCGCCCAGGATTGCGACCGCAAGGAAATAAAACAGGCTCACCCCGGCAAAGAACATCACCGCGCCCCCCCCCGCCACCAGCAGCAGCGCCGTGCCCAGGTCCGGCTGGCGCAGCACCAGCGCGGTCGGCAGGCCGATCAGCGCCAGCGGCGGCAGCAGCCAGAGCGGGCGCGACACGCGCGACAGGTCCAGCCAGTCATAATAGGCCGCCAGCACCATCACCAGGGCGATCTTGGCCAGTTCGGAGGGCTGCAGGCGCATGAAGCCGAGATTGAGCCAGCGCTGGGCGCCCATGCCGGCTTCGCCCACCAGTTCCACCAGCACCAGCAGCACCAGCGCCGTCAGATAGGCCAGCCCCGAGACCGAGCGCCAGAACCAGACCGGGATGAAGCCGACCACGAACATCAGCCCCATGCCCAGCGCAAAGCGCTGCATCTGCGGCTTCGCCCAGGGCTCGAGCGAGCCCCCGGCCACCGAATAGAGCATCAGGAAGCCCACCGCCGCCACCGCCATCAGCAGCAGCACCAGGAACCAGTTGAAATACAGCACTTTGCGCAGGCCGGCCGGGGTGTATCTGACATTGTATTCGAGAAAGCTCATGCGCGCCCCCGTCCCTGACTGGGAGCGACCGGCGCGCGCAGATCGAGCCGGCTGAACAGTTCGCGCATCTGGCGGCGCTGCGAGGAGGGATAGGCGCTGAGCGGCGGCAGCTTGCCATGAAGGGCGAACAGCATGATGTCGCGTGCGATCGGCGCGGCCGCGGTCGAGCCGCCGCCGCCATGTTCGGCCACTACCGTCACCGTGTATTTCGGCGCCTCGTAGGGGGCGTAGGAAACGAACAGTGCATGGTCACGCCGCTCCCAGGGCAGGTCTTCGTTGCGAATCACGCCTTCGGCGCGTTCGGCGGCGGTGATGTTGCGCACCTGCGAGGTGCCGGTCTTGCCGGCCAGGAGCCTGTCCTCGTCGGCGATCCGCGACTGCCGGGCAGTGCCTCGCTGACCGTAAAGCACCTCGTACATGCCACGGCGCACGATGGCCAGATGCTCCGGGTCGATGTCCAGCGGCGGAGCCTCCTGTGGCGGCACCTCGATTCCGTCAAGGGAGCGCACCAGGCGCGGCGTCACCGCTCGCCCCGAGGCGATGCGCGCGGTCATCACGGCAAGCTGCAGGGGCGAGGTCAGCACATAGCCCTGGCCGATACCGGCATTGATCGTGTCGCCGATGAGCCACTCGGCTCCGCGGCGCTCGCGCTTCCAGGTCTTGGTCGGGATCAGTCCGTGCGCCACCCCCGAGAGCGGCAGGTCGTGCTTCATGCCCAGCCCCAGCCTGCGGGCCATGGCGCCGATCTTCTCGATCCCCACCCGCTGGGCGATGTCGTAGTAATATACATCGCAGCTTTCGCGCAGGGATTTCACCAGGTCCACCCTGCCATGCCCGCCCCGCCGCCAGCAGTGGAAGCGCCGCCCGGAGGCTTCGATATAGCCGGTGCAGGTGATCTGCTCTTCGGGCTCGATCACCCCTTCGGCCAGGGCAGTCAGGGCGACGACCATCTTGAAGGTCGAGCCGGGCGGGTAGGCGCCCTGCACGGCCTTGTTGGCCAGCGGGCGGTAGGGGTTTTCCAGCAAGGCATTGTAGTCCTTCGAGGATATACCGTGGACGAATTTGTTCGGGTCGAAGGAGGGGGTGGAGCCTACCGCCAGCAGGTCGCCGTTTTCCACGTCCATTACCACCGCCGAGGCGCTCTCCTGGTCCAGTGCCAGGCGCGCCTGGACGAAATTCTGCAGGGCCTGGTCCACGCTCAGCTGCACGTTCTTGCCGGGGATGCCCTCCTTGCGGTCGAGTTCGCGCATCACCCGGCCGACTGCATTGACCTCGATCTGGCGGGTGCCGGCCGAGCCGCGCAGGACACGCTCCAGGCGCCGCTCGACTCCGTATTTGCCTACCTGGAAGCGCGGGATCTGCAGCAGCGGATCCTTGTCGTCGATCCGCTCCAGGTCATAATCGGAAACCGGCCCCACATAGCCGACCACATGGGCGAAATCCTCGCCCAGCGGATAGACGCGGCTCAGCCCCACCTCCGGGCCGATACCGGGCAGGACCGGGGCATTGACCGCTACCCGCGCCACTTCCTCCCAGCTGGCCCGCTCGGCGATGGTGACCGGCACGAAGGGCGAGCGGCGCTTCATCTCCCGGATCGCCTGCTCGGTCTGTTCCGGATCGAGTCTGACCAGGGTCGCCAGCCGGGCTACGGCGGTCTCGATATCGCCGACATCTTCGCGCACGATGACGATGCGGTAATTCTGCTCGTTGCCGGCCAGCAGCACCCCGCGCCGGTCGTAGATCAGTCCGCGCGCCGGGGGGAGGAGGCGGATGTTGATGCGGTTTTCGTCTGCCAGCAGGCGGTACTTGTCGGCCTCGTCCACCTGCAGGAAGCGCATTCGCGCCGCCAGGCCGCCCACCAGCAGCAACTGCGCGCCTCCCAGCATCAGCGCGCGGCGCGAGATCGTCCGTACGCTTCTCGCGGTATCTCCCGGCGAGCGCCTCACGGGCCCTGCCTCAGCGCTTCGGCCTCTCCGGGCAGGACGTGGCGCACCCGCAGGACGAATACCGTGAACGCCGCCACCAGCGGATAGGCGGCCAGGCTCACCAGGTAGCGCAGCACCTGCTTGCCGAAGCTGACCTGCTCCACGAGCAGCAGGGCCAGCACCAGCCGTTCGGTCAGGAGGATCGCTGCCATGGTGCCGGCCACCAGGGCCCATTCGGCCAGGAAGGGGCGGTCGCGCATTCCGGCGCGCCGGCGCAGGAATTCGAGCCCCAGCACCACCAGCCCCGCATGCAGGCCGGGGGGATTGAGCAGCAGCATGTCGGTAAGGAAGAACATCAGCGCCACCGGCAGTACCGGGACGTATTCCGGGCGCCGGAGCACCCAGGCAAAGACCAGCAGCAGGAGCAGATCGGGGCCGGGAAAGGCCGCGGGCAGGGTGGAAAGGGGCAGCATGTGCATGAATGTAATCATCCCGAAGAGCAGCACAAGCAGCGCCTGATAGAACCAGCGGCGAAAGCTGCGCGGGTCGATCATTGGCCATTCTCCGTGGCACCTGTCGCGCCTTCCGGGCCCGCATCGCTGCCCGCAGGCGCCGCCGCTTCCGGCGGCAGGGGATTCGGGCGCCGCTCCGGGGCGATGAGCGCTCCGGGGTCCACGATGCGCTCGGGTGCGTGGCTGCGCAATACCCGCAGGAATTCGAGCCGCTCGTAATCGGCCGCGAGCCGGACCCGGAAGCGCCGGTCCGGCCCCTGCAGCACATGGCCCACCAGCAGGCCGGGCGGGAACAGCCCGCCATCGCCCGAACTCACGATCCGGTCGCCGGCGCGCACCTTGCCGGGACTTTCGATGAAGTCGAGCAGTGGCACGGCGCTGTTGTCGCCCACCATCAGGGCATTCTGGCCGGAGGGCTGGATGGTGACCGGGATGCGGCTGTTGGAGTCGGTCAGCAGGATCACCCGGCTGGTGCGCTCGCCCACCCCGGCGATGCGACCCACCAGCCCCAGCCCGTCGGTGGCCGCCCAGCCGTCGAGGATGCCGTCACGCGCGCCGATATTGAGGATCACCGACTGGCGGAAAGGCGAGCCGCTGTCGGCAAGCACCACCCCGGTGATGTAGGACAGGCGGGCATCCAGGCGCACATTGTTGAGGTCCAGCAGCTTGGCGTTCTCCTGCTCCAGTTGCAGCGCGGCTTCCTTCCAGGCCTTCATCTGCCTCAGTTCGCGCCTGAGCTCCTGATTCTGCTCGTAGATGCGGCTGTAGGACTGGAAGCCCTCGATCATGCCGACCACCCTGGTCACCGGCACCAGCGCCCAGTCAAACGAGGGCATGATCCGGTCCACCAGCTGGGCGCGGAAGCGCTCGACCCGCGGGCTGTCGATGCGCCACAGCAGGAAGGTGGCAAACATCAGCACCACCAGGATGCCGACCAGGATGCGCCTGACCGGGCGGGTGTATTCCTCTCCTTTGCTCCAGTCTCTCGCCAATGTCCCGCTCCGCAAGAGGTGTCTCGGCCCGTCTGGCGGCTTTTGCCCGGCGGCCCGGCTGTTCGTCTGCCGGCCTGGCGGTCGGTGGCCCGGTGTCGTCGCGCCGGGGAGATGCCGGGTGCCGCGCGGGGCTGTCCTGCCTGTTCTGCCACGCTGCCGGCCTTCGGCGGCCGTCAGCCGCCTTTAGCTGTCATAGTTAGCTGTCATAGTCGATAACATGGCGCAGCTGCTTTTCATATTCCAGTGCCTTGCCGGTGCCCAGCGCCACGCAGTGCAGGCTCTCGTCGGCCACCGAAATCGCCAGCCCGGTCTGCTCGCGAAGCGCCAGGTCGAGCTCGCCCAGAAGCGCGCCGCCCCCGGTCAGCATCACGCCACGGTCAACGATGTCGGCGGCCAGATCCGGCGGCGTGGTCTCCAGCGCCGTCATCACCGCCTCGCAGATCTGCTGCACCGGCTCGGCCAGGGCCTCGGCCACCTGGGCCTGGGTGATCTCGATCTCCTTGGGTATGCCCGAAAGCAGGTCGCGGCCCCGGATCGTCATCGCAGCGCCCCGCCCGTCATCGGGCATGCGCGCGGTGCCGATCGAGGTCTTGACCCGCTCGGCGGTGGTCTCGCCCACCAGCATGTTCTGCTGGCGGCGAAGGTAGTTGACGATGGCCTCGTCCATCCGGTCGCCGCCGACCCTGACAGAGCGCGCATAGACGATATCGCCGAGCGAAAGCACCGCCACCTCGGTAGTGCCCCCGCCGATATCGACGACCATGTTGCCGGTCGGGTCGGTGATCGGCATGCCGGCGCCGATCGCCGCCGCGATCGGCTCGGCAATCAGCCCCGCCCGGCGCGCGCCCGCCGAGAGGACCGACTGGCGAATGGCGCGCTTTTCCACCGGGGTGGCGCCGTGGGGCACGCAGACGATGATCTTGGGCTTCGACAGCATGGTGCGCTTGTGCACCTTGCGGATGAAATGCTTGATCATCTCCTCGGCGGTGTCGAAATCGGCGATGACGCCTTCGCGCATGGGCCGGATCGCCTCGATCGAGCCGGGGGTGCGGCCCAGCATCAGCTTGGCATCCTCGCCCACGGCCAGCACCTTCTTCACCCCGTCCTTGACGTGATAGGCGACCACCGAGGGCTCGTTCAGGATCACGCCCCGGCCCTTGACATAGACCAGCGTATTGGCCGTGCCCAGGTCAATGGCCATGTCCGACGAAAACAGCCCGGTAAGATTCAGCATCTGCCTCGTATCCCGCTTGCAAATCGCCCGCATGGCGAAGGGCAGGAGCGACTCCCCCACATGCGGACCCGCCCCTTATAAGGGTGGGCGGAGCGAAGAAAAAGGGGCGTGCGACAGGCGGGAGCGTGTTTTCGCCATTCGTGCAAGCCTGGCCGCATCCGGGATGGCCTGAAATGAGCAGGAAGGCGGGAATATGCGGAAGGTGCCATTTTCCGTTCTGCGTCACCGTGCCTGACAGGGAGGATTGCAGGGTGCTGGCAAGGCCCGGGCGCATCCCGATTTTTCGCAGAAAAATCGTTCCGCGCGCAGCGCGCCCGCGAACAGGGGGATTATTGCAACAATCCCGGCTCTCGGGGGGTTCGCTGCGCTCGGGGACGGTTTTCTGCGAAAACCGGGCCGGGGCCTCAGGGACGGCCCTTTTCGCGGCGCACGAGCAGATTGTTCAGCGCATTGACATAGGCCTTGGCGCTGGCCACCACCGTATCGGTGTCGGCCGACTGGCCGGTGACGATCTTTCCGTCCTCTTCCATGCGCACGGTGACGGTGGCCTGGGCGTCGGTGCCCTCGGTCACCGCGTGGACCTGGTAGAGCTGCAGCCGCGCCTTGTGCGCAAACAGCGCCTTGATGGCGTTGAATGTCGCATCCACCGGGCCGTCGCCGGTGGCGGTCACCTGGTGGTCCTCGCCGTCGATGGTGAGCGTCAGATCCGCCGATTGCGGCGCCTCGGTGCCGCAGATCACCCGCAGGAACTTGACCCGGATGCGGTCATTGGCGGCGTCGGTGCCGTCGCTCATCAGCGCGATCAGGTCTTCGTCGAACACCTCCTTCTTGCGGTCGGCGAGTTCCTTGAAGCGCACGAAGACATCGCGCAGCTGGTTGTCGGACAGCTCGAAGCCCAGATCCGCGAGCTTCTTGCGCAGGGCGGCGCGGCCGGAATGCTTGCCCATCACCAGGCTGGTTTCCGTCAGGCCGATATCCTCGGGGCGCATGATCTCGAAATTTTCGCGATTCTTCAGCATCCCGTCCTGGTGGATGCCGCTTTCGTGGGCGAAGGCGTTCTTGCCGACGATGGCCTTGTTGAACTGCACCGCAAAGCCCGAGACCTGCGCCACCCGGCGCGAGATCTGGATGATGCGGGTGCTGTCCACGCCGGTCTTGAACGGCAGCGCATCGTGGCGCACCCTGAGCGCCATGACCACCTCTTCCAGCGCCGTGTTGCCGGCGCGCTCGCCCAGCCCGTTGATGGTGCATTCGATCTGGCGCGCGCCCGCCTCGACCGCGGCCAGCGCGTTGGCCGTGGCCATGCCCAGGTCGTTGTGACAATGGGTGGCGAAGGTGATTTCGTCCGCGCCCGGCACCCGCTCCAGCAACATCTCGATGAT
>JALWJU010000661.1 GCA_026997055.1 Paracoccaceae bacterium
AGCCAGATCTGTGAACGGTTCGTCTCCGACGGCGATATTGCTGCCGAAGAACTCGAACCCGGATCGCTCGGCTTTCAGGCAAGTACATGGCTGCGAAAGGCATGGCCCGACAAGGACGCGGGATTCCTTCGTTCCGTGCTCGAAAACCGTCCCGGTGTTTTCCGGTCGGCTTTTCTTGCGCTTGCCGAATTGGGGGATGGGTAGATGAGCCTTCTTCTGCCGAGACTCCCTGCGCCCGCCTGTGAGGAACTCGTGAAAGCCTTCCTTGACCGGGGTCCCGCGGCATGGGGAGGTTTCGACCCGGAGAATCTTCCGGAAACGGTGCGATTTGCAGCCACCGGTGGGAGCCGCGTTCCGGCGGCAGACCTGAAAAAACTGCGCGAAGCCCTTGAAGAGCTTGCTCGTACTCACGGATTTGGCGGGAGTAGCGACCGAAAGTCCTTCGCCTCGTTCGACGCCGCCGCCGCCGCCTGGTTGGCGCAATCGCAACTGTTCTCCACTGGCGAGGCTCTGCGCGACGATGTATGGAGTTTCGTTTCCGCGGTTGTGGCGCCCGACATCGTGCACTGGCGTTTCGGCGGGGCCATCGATCGGTACACTGGCGGCATAAGGAATACCTTCCAGCGACTGTGGATGCGCGGCCGCGTTCTCGATCGTGGGGCAGGTCATCCGGAACGATGGAAACTTCTGTCCGAACTGACAGAAGACGCACTCGTCCAGATCACGGAACGGCCCAGTATCGGCGGCGACCCGATCATTGCACTTGCGCTCGGTGAAGCATGGTCGCGGGCAGCACGGATCCACGGGCGTGCGCGGATGGAAGCCATCATGCGCAAGGCCATTCTGACCATCCGGATCCGGAATGAGATCAGATCACTGTCCGATCTTCCAAGTAACTCTCTTGTCGCCTTTCTCGATCGGGTATTCGAGGTTTCTTCGGCAACTTGCTCAGAACAGGACCGGCCCATATCAGGCCAGATCAGCTCACGGAAAGAAACAGATGTATCTCTGCCTGAAGCAATCAGCGCGATCCAGGGCGAAAGTGAGCGTCGCGGATGGCTTTCACCGAAATCTCGTGCCGCTCTTCATGCCCTGGAGACAGGGGAGTCGATCATCCCGCGCAGCGAACGGAATGCCCTCGACTACCTGCTTTCAAGGCTGGCACGGGCTGGCCTCTTGGCCGATGAAGTGAAAGTGGTGCGTTCCCTTGCAGACGCTGACTCTCTTTCAGCATCCGAAGCCGCCAGACCCAAGAAGAGAAGCTGGGCGATCTGGCGTGCCAGATAGGGTGGCACGGCATTTCCGACCTGCACGTATTGCTGGGTCCTGTTGCCGAGGAACAGGTAGTCGTCGGGAAACGTCTGCAGCCGTGCCGCCTCGCGCACCGTCAGGCTGCGGCACTGGGCCGGATCGGGATGGATGAAGTAGTGCCCGTCCTTCGAGATGTGGCTGGTGATGGTCGTCGAAGGCTCATGGGCAAGCTGGACCCTGAACCTGTCGTTGAAGGCGCCGGTACTCCAGCTTCGGTGATCAGGATACAGTTCCGGCGGGAAGTCTGCGACCCTGGGACTGTAGCCATGTACGTGCCCGAATGCCGACACGAACAGGTACCGACCCAGGTCTGATGCCATGTGCCCACGCGTTTCGTGCTGGGCGATTGCCCGCAGTTCAGGGCGTTCGATCCAGCGCATGAGGTCATCATTCGATTTCCTGTAGGCGGCCGGCAGGGCGGATGCCTCGCGTTCGAGCTTTCCTGCCCTGCGAAACTGCCGCACCAGCGAATGGAATTCCTTTCGCAACTTCTCCTGGCCATTTTGTTCGTGGATCTGCGCCAGAAGCTCCGCGGCCTCGGCCACGGCTTCCCGCCACCTTTCCGCGCTGTCACCGCCCCGGCTCAGGC
>JALWJU010000662.1 GCA_026997055.1 Paracoccaceae bacterium
CAACTGGCGCCACAGGCGGTCGCTCTCGCCGCTGCCCGCCCGGGCACCGCCCCGGCACCCGAAATCGTCACCCATGTCTCCACTTCGGGCGACGGCAGCTGGGGGATCGACGTGGGGCTGTTCACCACCCGGGCCGAAGCCGAGCGGGTCCTGCTGCAGGTCGCGCTCGGCGATCTCGGGATGCTGGGCAATGCGCTGCGCAAGCCGGCCCGGCGCCCCGATGGCTGGCACGCGACCTTTGTCGGCATGAGCGAGGAAGCCGCCGGCCTGGCCTGCCGCCGGCTCAAGGCGCGCGCCCGGGAGTGCAGCGTGATCGGGCCGGGCTGATCGCGTCTCCGGCGCCCGGCTGGGCCGGAGACCGATCCGAGGCGACCTTCAGGTCGCCGCCGCCTCATGCGATTTCAGGTCGAAGGCCGCGGCCATGAGCGCCTTGGTATAGTCGCTTTGCGGCGCGTCGAAGACCTGCGCGGCAGGCCCGCTTTCGACGATATCGCCGGCCTTCATCACCAGCACCTGATGCGCCATGGCGCGCACCACGCGAAGATCGTGGCTGATGAACAGGTAGGCAAGCCCGTGGCGCTTCTGCAATTCGCGCAGAAGCCCCACGATCTGCACCTGCACGGTCATGTCGAGCGCCGAGGTAGGCTCGTCGAGCACCACCAGTTTCGGGCGCAGGATCATGGCCCGGGCGATGGCGATGCGCTGGCGCTGCCCGCCGGAAAATTCGTGCGGGTAGCGGTGCATCATCTCAGGCTCGAGCCCGACTTCGCGCATGATCTCGGCCACCCGCGCGCGCCGGTCCCCGCGATCCCTGCCCTCATGCACCGCCAGCCCCTCGGCGATGATCTCCTCGGCGGTCATGCGCGGGCTGAGCGAGCCGTAAGGGTCCTGAAACACGATCTGCATTTCCGCGCGCAGCGGGCGCAGGGCGCGCGACTTCCAGCCCTGGATGTCCTCTCCCAGAAACAGGATCCGGCCCTCGGAGCGGATCAGGCGCATCACCGCCAGTGCCAGCGTGGTCTTGCCCGAGCCGCTCTCGCCGACGATGCCCACGGTCTCGCCCGCGCGCACGGCGAAGCGCGCCGCGTTCACCGCCTTGACATGGCCCACCGTGCGCTTGAGCAGGCCGCGCTGGATCGGAAACCAGACCCGCAAATCGCGCGCCTCGGCAATGACCGGCGCCTCTTCGGGCACCGGGTCGGGCCTGCCGGTGGCTTCGGCCGCGAGCAGCGTCTGCGTGTAGGGATGGCGCGGATTGGCGAATATCTCGGCGGTGGGGCCGGTCTCGACGATCTCGCCGTCCTTCATCACTGCGACCCGGTCGGCGATCCGGCGCACGATGGCAAGGTCGTGGGTGATGAACAGAAGGCTCATCGCCTCCTTGCGCTTGAGTTCGGCGAGCAGGTCGAGGATCTGCGCCTGGATGGTCACGTCGAGCGCCGTGGTGGGCTCGTCGGCGATCAGAAGCTCCGGCCCGTTGGCCAGCGCCATGGCGATCATCACCCGCTGACGCTGGCCGCCGGAAAGCTGGTGCGGATAGGCGGTGAGGCGCGTTTCGGGCCGGTCGATGCCGACCTTTTCCAAGAGTTCGACGATGCGCGCGCGCACCGCCGGACCGGTCAGCCCCTGGTGCAGCTCGATCGACTCGGCCAGCTGACGCTCCAGCGTGTGCAGCGGGTTGAGCGAGGTCATCGGCTCCTGGAAGATGAACGAGATGTCATTGCCGCGCACATCGCGCAGCGTCCGCTCATCGGCGCCGACCATCTCGCGCCCGCCATAGCGGACCGAGCCGGAAATGCGCGCCGAATCGGGCAGCAGGCCGACGGTGGAAAGGGCGGTGACCGACTTGCCCGAGCCGCTCTCGCCCACCAGCGCCACGGTCTCGCCGCGCCCGATGG
>JALWJU010000663.1 GCA_026997055.1 Paracoccaceae bacterium
GATGATCTTCTCGCCCGGACCCGTCGGCAGGAACGACCCGCCAAAGCCTGCCGCCGCCCGCATGGCGTTGTTGAGCTCAAGCCGCGTGGCGTTCATCCCGCAGATCAGCTGACCGCCGCGCAGGGCCTGTTCGGGCGTGATGTCGCCCTTGCGCAGCTTGGCCACATGGGTGTCGTAGGTTCCGAATCCGATCGGCTCCCCCTTGCGCGCCATGGTCGCGAGCCGGATGATCGCGCTCTCGGCGGCCTGTCGGTGGATCTCGGTCAGCATCACGTCGGGCGCATCACGGGTGAATGCGCCTTCGCCCTTGATCGGCGGCAATTGCCCCGGATCGCCGAGGACCAGGATCGGCTTGCCGAAGCTCATCAGATCGCGCGCCATTTCCTCACCAACCATCGACACCTCATCGAGCACGATGAGACGGGCGTCCGCAGCATCGCTCTGGGGGTTCAGCGCGAAACGGGGGTGTTTCATGGCCGAGAGCGCCTGGCGCATGGCCTCGATCCCGGCCTCGGCCGTGGTGCGATCGAACCCGGTCAGGCGGCGCGCGGTATCCTCCGCCTCGCGGATTTTCCGCGCGGCGGCCTCGATCTCTTCCTCGGTCGCCTCGATCGCGGAATAGATCAGGCTGTGAATGGTGCGCGCGGGCGTCCCCTTGCGGGTCAGCACCAGCGCGGCCTTGCCGGTGAAAGTGGCGGTGACCACGCCGGGCATGCAGGTCCCCTCCCTGGCGCTGCGGTGGGGCGACAGGCCCAACTCGTCGAGCGCGAACTTCAGCACTGTACTCTTCCCCGATCCGGCATGCCCGAAGAGGCGAAAAACCTGCTGCTCGTGGGTGCGGGTTTCGAACCACTCCCTTATGGCGCGGATCGCTGCCGCCTGTGCGGGCGACGGGGTGAACTCTGTCATTGCTTGCTTGCCTCCACTCGGTAATCCTTCACGACGCCGCCTCGGGTCGGATCGCCGACCTCGCATTGGCGCACGAACACGCGGCGGCCACCCGGCAACTGGCGCCAGTGCCCGCGCCGGATGTGCCAGCGGGGAGAGGCATGGGTGCCGCCCTGTGGCGTGCTTGCCGCACGAATGCGACCGGGATCGATGGTCACCTGATGCCAGACCCACCCGCGCACGCCGTCCCGGGACAGGCGGACGCGCCTGGCCCGCGACAGCTTGCGGTCGCGGATTTCCGGCGTCGCACCGAGGATGGTCAGGGCGCGCCAGACGATGCCGGCGGCAACTTCGCCGTGACCGCGGACCGTTCCCTCGTTTCGCTCGGCCGGGTTGCCCTCGATTTCCGCCTTGCCGTCAGGATGAATCCAGACCCGCACCAGGCTGTCCGTCCATCCGTTTGGCGCGCGCTTTCGCATGAGGAACACCGCGTCGACGATGTCCTCGTTCTGCCGCGCGCAGACGATCAGGCCGGATGGCGACGGGCCCTGCTCGCGCACCTCGAAGATCACGGCCGGGTGCGGCAGACGGATCGGACCGGTCAGCACACGGGGCATCGCGCGGTCAACATCCTCACCATCGAAGGCGGCCTGATCCGCGAAGAAGTAGATCGGCGCGAACTCGACCGCTCCAAGCAGGTCGGAGCACCAGAATCGTTCGCGATGGGCGCGCAGGATGCGCTTGAGTTCATAGGCGTCGGGGGTCATTTTCTGGGCTCCGCCCATTCGCGGCAGAAACGCTCCACTGGAGCGTTTCCGAGACGCTGCTCACCCCAGCACCGCTCGGCCCAGGCACAGGGTGCATGCCACTTTCCCGCGGCCCTGCCGCCACGGCAGAGACCGGCCGTGGGCTCGGCGACGCCACGCGGCAGGCATTCTCCAGCTTCGGAAGCGCGGACCACGGCAACGGCGCGGTCTGACATCTCCTGGGCAAGTGCCGCGTCAAACGG
>JALWJU010000664.1 GCA_026997055.1 Paracoccaceae bacterium
GCGGAAATAGACGAAGCGCTCGAGGCCATGCGAATGGCCCGCGCGGCGCTCGAGGCGAGCGTTCCGCGAACGGCTGCGAAGGCGGGGGATGCGCCATGAGGCGTGCGGCTGTCGTCAGGATCGAACCGAACCGCGAGAGCTTCGACGCCGCGCGCAGGATGCTCGGAAGAGTGTCCGGGAAGTCAGAGGCGCTTGAGCGTATTCTCGAGATCCCGGATCGCCCGGTCGACCCTGGCGATCTCCCTGCGAAGCTCTTTCGTGTCGAGGCCGAATGTCTCCCCGCAGGCGGAGCAGGTCATCTCTCGGTTTCGCTTCAACCAACCGATCTTCTTCTTCGTCTCCTTGCTGCAGCGGGGGCATGGAATGTTTAGCTCTTCGTCATCAAGGATCGATTTCACGGTTTCCTCCATCGTTTCCGGTTACACGATCGATGGTGGAGGCGGCGTGGTGGCTGGTCAAGCGCCACGCCGCAAACCGAGCGCAGCGGTCGTTGGAACCCGCCGCCGGGGCGGGTTTGCTCACCCGGCTTCTTCCTGTTGGGCAAACTTCCCCGGCATCGTGGCGCGCGATGCCGGGGCTTTTCCCATATCAACGATCACGAACACCGGCGGCGTGAACTCCCCGCGCCGACGCCCCGCGGCGCCCTACAGCGCCGGCGCAGCCCTGCGGGTTCGCCGCTCGGTTTCATGCGTTACACCTGCCATGCGCCGGAAAGGGGCGGCTGGCCCGGCCGAGAGCGGGGAGAACCCGCAGGGCACGAATTCAGGCGGCCTCGTGTCGTCCGGCGATCCCATTGAGCGCCGCCCACGCAGTGCTCCTTTCGCGCAGGCCTGCCGGGAGCGCCCGGGCACGCACAGGATGGCAGGCAGGCCACGGTCCGCCCGGATCGATACCATCTACTTCTGCTTCCCGGATGCAGGCCGCCCGCGCCCGGACTTCTCCAACGCCGAACCAAGCTCCGGCAGCGTCTCGGACAGCGGTCGGGCGCTCGCAAGTTCATCATCGGTCATCTCCGGCGATTCCACCGCCTCCCAGTCGGCCCGGGTATATCCGCGCTTTACGGCATGCGCCGGATCAAACTTTGCGGTCATGGGCGTTCCTTTCCCTGCTGCTGCCGGATTGCACCCGCATCGCCGAGACGGCCTCGCCTCGGATCCGGCCGATGGCATTCATTGCTCTCGCGCCTCCAGGCCCAGCGCCTCGCGCAGGATGGCGTTGACGCGGGTCGAGACGCCGCGCCCGTTCCGGCGCAGCTTCTCCAGCACGTCCGGGTCCAGCATCAGCTGCACACGCTTCTTCTTCGCCTCCGGCGGCAGCGGCGGGCGGCCCCGGCGGGCGTGTTTCAGATCGTCCATCGTGATTTCCCGGACCTCGCCGTCCGCGCCGATCAGCGGCTCACGTTGTGAAGTCATCGAATACCTTCCTTTCTCTGCGGTTCGCCTTGCGGAAGCTGATCACCCGCAGCGCGCCGTCGCGAATCGTGTAGGCGACCACCATCAGCCGGCCGTCCAGTTCCGCCATGGCCACCTCGCGCGGCTCTCCATAGTCACGCCGGGTATCGGGAATTATCACCGCCCGATCCCAGTCGAGCCGGGCCACGTCGGCGAAATCGAGCCCCCGTTCGCTCAGGGTGCGCTGGCGCTTCTCTTCATCCCATTCCAGTTCCATGCCTTTTATATACACAATATAAAGACAGGCATCAATAAAAATACACACTATAATTGCCGAAACTTGACACGCGCCGCAGAAGCGATCCACAGGCATAACATGGAGGCACGCTCATGAGCCACGCCGCCACGAACTGGGCCATCAGGCAACGGGGATTGAAACCGGCGACGAAGATCGTCCTGTGGCATCTGGCGGATTGTCACAACGGCCACACCGGGCAGTGCAACC
>JALWJU010000665.1 GCA_026997055.1 Paracoccaceae bacterium
CCCGCCCCCCTCGGAGCGCTGCAGCAGCACGACTGCGATCAGTGCCACGGCGAAAATCAGCAGGATGGTGAGAATGACGGTTTCCATGGCTGCGGCCCGAATTTGTTGACCGCTCGTATCTATGCGCTGATCGCATCACCTGCAAGCCCTTTTGAGCGGGCGGGGCAACCGTCGGCAAGACCCAGGGTCCCGGAAAATGCAGTTGCTAATCGTCGTCCCGGTCGTCCACGTCCAGCTGCCCCGACAGCGCACGGCGCACGATCGACCAGCTCAGTCCGATTCCCAGCACTACCGAGAGTGCAAATACTCCGAGCCACATGTTCACATCGCTGTTTTCCAGCGTCAGCAGCCCCTGATCTATCAGCACCCAGATCAGCGAGGCGACCAGCGCCGCTACCAGGACGATGCCGAACAGGCCGATCGAATGCAGGGTGGCGCGGATATAGATGACGTAGCAGATCAGCAAGATCAGAGCGAGGAAAACCGTGATCGGCGTCTCGGTCGCGTAATTGTCCATCGCCCAGCGGACGAAATTCCACCTGGTCGGATTGAAAGTCGCCGCCACCAGGAAGAAGGCGAACAACCAGCGCAGGAAAATGCCCATGACCAATACCCCTTTTGCCCGGGAATGTATCACCGGGGCAGGCTCTGTCCAGCCCCGGCCGTGGCGGAAGCGCCCTCGGAGACGATTGCGGCGAATTTGCTGTTTCCCGGGAGCGCCGTGGCGGCTATACCGGCGCGGGGCATGCCGGACCGGGAGGGAAACATGGCCAATGTGGTAGTCGTGGGCGCTCAGTGGGGCGACGAGGGCAAGGGCAAGATCGTCGATTGGCTCTCCGAGCGCGCCGACGTGATCGCGCGCTTCCAGGGTGGGCACAATGCCGGGCATACGCTGGTGATCGACGGCATGGTTTACAAGCTGCATGCGCTGCCCTCGGGCGTGGTGCGCGGCAGCAAGCTCAGCGTGATCGGCAACGGCGTGGTGCTGGACCCCTGGCACCTGCTCGAAGAGATCAGGGGCCTGCGCGCGCAGGGGGTGGAGATCACGCCCGAAACCCTGATGATCGCCGAAAACACGCCGCTGATCCTGCCCTTTCACGGCGAGCTCGACCGCGCCCGCGAGGCGCAGAACAAGGTCGCGCGTATCGGCACCACCGGGCGGGGCATCGGTCCCTGCTACGAGGACAAGGTGGGGCGCCGGGTGATCCGGGTCGCCGACCTCGCCGATCCGGCGACGCTGAGCCTGCGCGTGGACCGCGCCCTGATCCACCACAACGCCCTGCGCAAGGGGCTGGGCCTGCCCCCGATCGACCGCGAGGCGCTGATCGGGGAACTCACCGCCATCGCGCCGGAGCTTCTGCAATATGCCGGGCCGGTCTGGAAGGTGCTCGATGACAAGCGCAAGTCCGGCCGCCGTATCCTGTTCGAAGGGGCGCAGGGGGCGCTGCTGGATATCGACTTCGGCACCTATCCCTTTGTCACCTCGTCAAATGTCATCGCCGGGCAGGCGGCCACCGGCACCGGCATCGGCCCCGGGGCGATCGACTTCGTGCTCGGTATCGTCAAGGCCTACACCACCCGCGTCGGCGAGGGGCCTTTCCCCACCGAGCTGTTTGACGAGGACGGACAGCGGCTGGGCGAGCGCGGCCACGAATTCGGCACCACCACCGGGCGCAAGCGGCGTTGCGGCTGGTTCGATGCGGTGCTGGTGCGCCAGACCTGCGCGCTTTCGGGCATCGACGGCATCGCGCTGACCAAGCTCGACGTGCTCGACGGCTTCGACACGCTCAGGATCTGCGTCGGCTACGAGCTTGACGGCAAGCGGCTCGACTACCTGCCGGCGGCCGCCGACGAACAGGCCCGCGTGGTGCCGGTCTATGAAGAGATGGAGGGCTGGAGCGGGACCACCGAGGGCGCGCGCTCCTGGGCCGACCTGCCGGCGGCGGCGATCAAATATGTGCGCCGGGTGGAAGAGCTGATCAAATGCCCGGTGGCGCTCCTGTCCACCAGCCCGGAACGCGAGGACACGATCCTCGTCACCGACCCGTTTCAGGACTGACCGGCATGGCACTCTCCTACAAGACCCGCAAGCGCCTCTCGATCCTGCTGCTGCTGGTATGGCTGCCGGCCTATATCGTGGCGGCGGTGAAGCTGGTCTCGCTCATCGACCGCCCGCCGATCCTGCTGGAGCTGGCACTCTATATCGGCCTCGGCATCCTCTGGGCGCTGCCGTTCCGGCGCATCTTTCTCGGCGTCGGCCAGCCGGATCCGGAGGCCGGGCCGGACAGCTACCCGCAGGACCCCGAACAGGACCCGCATGAAAGGTGAAGGGCGGGCCCGACCAGTGCCCGCCGTGTTTTCGTCTTCGGTGCGTTTCGGCTGATCAGGCGCTGGCGCGGGCCTGGCCAGGGCGGAAGCGGGTGCTTTCGGAGACCGTGTAGCGGCCGCGCTGGATCTTCCTGATCACGCCTTCGCGGATCAGCTTGCCAAAGGCGCGCAGCCCCTCTTCGCGGGTCAGGGCGGCGCCCTGGTCGCATTTGAGCACCAGCCCCATGATCTGCGGACGCGAGAAAGTCTCCTGCCCGATCACGAAAATGCGGAAAGCGGCTGCGGCTTCGAGCATTTCTTCGGGGCTGGAGGCGCCCTGCTTCTCCAGGAAGGCCGAGAATTCCTGCACAGGGCCGCGTTTGCCCGCTTCGCCGGCCTGCGGAGCGTCGGCCTTGACCTGGGGTTGCACCCGGCGCGGGCGTACCGGCTCTCCTCGGCTGACCGGCGTCGGACGGGCTTCCTCGGGCTTGTCGGTGTCGATGCGCTGCTCGGAGACGAGAACCAGGGGAGCCATGCGCCGGGCGGTTCTCTGGCCTGTGGCGGCGGGGCGACGCGGCTGCACGGCCCGGCCCAGATCCTCGCGATACGGATCGGCGGCTTCCGGCCCGGCTTCTTCGGCCTTCGTCCCGCCGCGCCGCTCGGCCCGCTTGGCCTGTACTGCTGCGCGCAGATGGGCAATCGAGGCACGCCGCCGGCTGGCTTCGTCGCTCATCAGCTTGGCGTCGGTTTCGGCCAGGATGCGGTCGATCGCATCCGCCCCGGCGATATCTCCGTCATCGAATGCGGTGCGGGGCTGGGGGCGGCGGGGCGCTGTCTCTTCCTCTTCGCCCTGCTTTATCTCGTCTGCTTCACCTGCCTTTTCGCCCGCCGCATCTTCGCCCGCCGCATCCTGGGCACGCATCCGGGCCGCCTCGCGCTCGACCTCGGCAAGCTCGGCCATCAGCGCGGCTTCGTCCTCCGGGGAAAGGCTGCTTTCCACCTGCGGAGCGGGCCGGGCAGGCTCGTCCGGGTCGGCGCTGGCAGCCGGCGCCGGTGATTCCGGCGGCGTCTTGTCCTGCCCTGCTGCATCTCCCGCTTCTTCTGCGGGTGCCTGCCGTGCCTTGCGCACCTTGATCACGCGGGCGATGGCCACGGGTCTGGGCGGCTCCTGGGCGGTGTCGTTTTCATCTTCCGTGTCGTCGGCAAAGGCGTTCCGGCCGAGAAAATCGCCGTCTTCCACCTCGCCGTCGCCGTCTTCCGTCAAGGCCTTCTCGGCGAGGGGGGCGGTGGGCTCTTCGGGCTCTTCGGGCTCTTCCGGCTGCCTGGCCGCTTCGGCGATTTGCTCGAGCAGATCCTCCTCCGCATCCTCTCCGGAAGAGGCGGTGCCTGGCATGGCCATCCCCGGATCCGCGCGCAATTCTTCGTGCAGTTCCTCGTCCACCATTCCGGCTTCGGCGGGTGGCTTTCTGCGGATATCCGCGTAGAAATCCGCGCTTCGGGCCGGGTCGATCGCGTCATTTTCGCCGGCGATGTCTTCCGCATCGTCCCCGCCGCTTTCCACGACGGCGCGGATGCGCATCAGCTTGGCGGCGATGGAAGCATCGCTGAGGTCTGCCTCGGTGGCGGCGGGCTGTTCCGGCGCGGAAGGCCGCTTTCGCGTCTGCGGTGCATCGGTGCTGGTTCCTGCCTCGGGATTTTCGGCGGGCAGGGCCGCTTCTGCCCGGTTCTGCCTGCGGTCTTTCCTTGCCTGTCTGGCCCGGCGCCGGGCCTTGCGCTCTGCCTTGGTGAGGGGAGCTTCCTCTTCCGTCCTTTCCGGCTGTGCGGTCTCGGCGGCGGTTTCTTGCGCCTCTTCGGTCAATTCCGGTGCGGCTTGTACTGCTTCAGCTGCATCTTCTCGGTCCTGCACATCTTCATCGGCTTCATCGGCGGGCAGGTCATCGGCCTGTCGCAGGATCAGACCGCTCTCTTCGATACGCGCCTCCACCGGGCGACGCAGTTCGCGCTCGGCGATCCGGTGCAGCATCTCGGCATCGGGCTGGGGGGGCTCGGCGCCGAAATAGCGGTCATCGGCGGCCAGGTCGCGGAAATATTCCGCAATGGAGCGCATGGTGGAAAACGGGTCGTCAAAACCCTCGAGGGTACACGAAAACGTGCCGTAGGATACCGTAAGGATTTTATTCGCACTCACCATTTTCCGCTCGCTTTCTCCCCCGATCCAGCAAGGATGTATTTACCAAGAAACCAGTCGGCAAATTGCACGATTTCGCGATAAATAGGGTATTTTTTCGCGGCAGGAATGTGGCCGGTTTCCAAATACGATACAATGGATAGCATGACAGAGCCAGAATTCCAATTCAGCGACAAGGTGACCGTGATCGGCGGCGGTGACTGTAGTCGGGCAACCCTTGAAGAAGCGTTAAGTCGCGCACCAAGGCTCATCGCCGCCGATGGCGGGGCCGCGCGCGCGCTGGGCTGGGGGCTGCGCCCGGAGCTGGTCATCGGCGACATGGATTCGCTCACCCCCGACCTCGCCGCGACTTTCCCGCCCGAGCGCATATGCCGGATCGCCGAGCAGGACAGTACCGATTTTGCCAAGGTGCTGCGCGTGATCTCGGCGCCGCTGATTCTCGCCGTGGGTTTCCTCGGCAGGCGCCTGGATCACACCCTGGCGGCACTCAACGCGCTGGTGCGCCACGAAGGTTCGCCGGTGCTGCTGCTGGGCGAGCACGATCTGTGCCTGCATGTGCCGGGGCAGATCGGTCTCGACCTGCCTGCAGGCAGTCGTCTGTCGCTGTTTGCGCTGGCCCCGGTCCGGGCGCAGGGCACCGGGCTGGTCTGGCCGCTGGAGGGGCTCGGGATGCACCCGGGCGGGCAGATTGGCACCTCCAACGAAGTGGACGAAAGCGGGCAGGTCAGGCTGGCCTTCGACATGCCCGGTACGCTGCTGATGCTGGAGCCCGCGGCGCTGGGGGCGGTGCTGGCGGCCCTTGCCAACGGGTCCTTTCGGCTTCCTCCGAGGGCCCGTATCTTCTGAGGTCATGCCGGGATATTCATGTGGCGCGAAAGGCCGTTTCCGGTTTCGGAAAAGGGCGGCGGCAGACATCGCCACGCGGAGAGCCAGCCCCCGGCCGCTCGGATTGCGTCAGGATTCCGAAATCATCCCCGCCGTACGATCACCGATCCTACCGAATATCCGGCTCCGAAGGAACAGATCACCCCGGTATCCCCGGCTTTCAGGTCATCGGAATATTTCGAAAAGGCGACGATCGACCCGGCCGAGGAGGTATTGGCGTAATCCTGCAGGATATTGGGCTGCTCATTCGGCTCGGGGACCCGTCCCAGCACCTTGCGGCCGATGAAATCGTTCATCGCCTTGTTGGCCTGGTGCAGCCAGAGCCGCTTCAGGTCGCCCGGCGCGATGCCGTTATCCTCGAGATGCGCGAGGATATGCTGCGAGACGATCGGCAGCACCTCCTTGAACACCTTGCGCCCGTTCTGCATGAACTGCATGTCGCGCCGGTCCTCCATTCCATGGGGCCGGGTGCGGCGCAGAAAGCCGTTGTTATTGCGTATGTTATTCGAAAACTTGGTGAGGCACCGGGTCGAGACGATCTCGAAATGCGCGCCCCCCGCATCCTCCTTGCGCTCCAGCAGGGTGGCGGTGGCCACATCGCCGAAGATGAAGTGGCAGTCGCGGTCGCGCCATTCCAGGTGGCCCGAGCAGACCTCCGGGTTCACCACCAGCGCCCGGCGGGCAGAGCCGACGCGGATCATGTCAGCCGCGGCCTGGATGCCGAAAGTCGCCGAGGAGCAGGCCACATTCATGTCGAAGGCAAAGCCGGTCGCGCCCAGAAGCTCTTGAATCTCAATGGCAATTGCAGGATAGGGGCGCTCGTGATTGGACGCGGCGCAGATGATCAGGTCCACCTCCTCGCCCGCGCGCCCCGCCGCTGCCAGCGCCGTTTTCGCTGCTTCCAGCCCCATCTCGGCCATCACCCCCGGCTCGCTGTCGGCGCGCTCGCGCAGCAGGGGGTGCATGACGTCGGGGTCGAGAATCCCTTTCTTGTCAAGCACATGCCGCTGATGGATGCCCGAGGCACTGACGATGAACTCCTCGCTGGAATACCCTGTCGGCTCTGCTTCTCCGGCCTCGATCGCGGCCGCGTTCTTTGCATTCTGCTTGTCCGCGAAGGCATTGAAAGCCTTTACCAGTTCGGCATTGCTGATGGTTTCGGGCGGGGTAAAGACGCCGGTGCCGGTGATGACGGGCTGGTGCATGCTGCGCTCCTGAAGCTTTGCCTCACTCAAGCAGGATTGGGGCGAAATGGCAAGGGAAGCGATATGTCGGCATATGTCAGAAAGGGCATTTTGCCTTGAAAGTCAGTCCCTTGCCGCCATCCGGGTGGCGCAGGCGCAGGCTTTCGGCATGCAGCATCAGCCGCGGGGCGTCGCGCGCCGGGCCCTCGGCATAGAAGGGGTCGCCGAGGATCGGGTGGCCGATCTCCTTCATGTGTACCCGTAACTGGTGGGAGCGCCCGGTCTGCGGCATCAGGCGCAGGCGGCTGGCATTCTCTTCGTGGCGGATCAGCTTCCAGTCGGTCACCGCCGCGCGGCCGTTCTCGAAGTCCACGCGCTGGCGCGGGCGGTTAGGCCAATCCACCGCCAGCGGCAGGTCCACGCGGCCCTCGCGCTCGGAAACCCTTCCGTAAACCCTTGCGACATAGATCTTTTTCACCTGCCGCTTTTCGAATTGCAGCCCCAGGTGGCGCTGTGCGTGTGGGCTGAGGGCAAAGACCATGATGCCGGAAGTGTCACGGTCGAGCCGGTGCACCAGCAGCGCTTCCGGGAAGGCCGCCTGCACCCGCGCAAGCAGGCAATCGGCCAGATGCGCCCCCTTGCCGGGGATCGAGAGCAGACCGGAGGGCTTGCTCACCAGCAGCAACTCATGGTCGTGGTGCAGCACTTCCAGCGGGGTGTCGGGCGGGGCATAGCTATTGTCCATGCCGCCGCCATAACCGGCTCGCGCGTGGGGGAAAAGGCGAAAATGCCCCGGCCGCGCTCAGGCAAAGCGCTCCATCAGCTTCATGCCGAGAAAGCCGCCGAGAATGATCGAGGCCAGCGTCAGCCCCGAGCCAAGCGCCAGGGTGGACCAGCCGGTGAGCCCCTGTCCCACCGTGCAGCCCAGCGCCAGCACCCCGCCGAAGCCCATCAGCACCGCGCCGATCAGATTGCGTGCCGTGTCCGCGGTGCCGTTGAACCCTGCCAGCGCGAATTTCTTCTGGCTGAGCGCGCTGAGAAAGGCTCCGAGGATGGTGCCGCCCACCGTGGCCACGCCGAAGCTCGCCGCGCCGAAGGCGGTGAAGCGCATCAGATAGTCGATGCTCTCGCCGGCAGGGCGGGCGAAGGTGAGCGAGATCAGGGTCGGGTTGTCGGCGAATTCGTCATAGGCGAGCGCGGTCAGCAGCCAGCCCGCCACCACGCACAGGCCGATGCCGATCGCCGCGACGAGATGGGCGGGCGAAGTGCGAAAGCCGCGGTCTTTGAGCGCCCAGATGAGGATCCCCCCGGCGACCACGACCAGCGCCACCAGCCCGGCGGTGTCGGCTTCCATCCCGGTGAGGCCGGCGAGGATCGAGCCCAGCCGCTGATCGGCGATGCCGTAGGCGGAAAGGTCGGTCATCAGCGGCGAGAACACCGCCACGCGAAACGGCCCCAGCAGCCCGCCGATGGTCATGAAGGCGGAAATGCCGATCACGATCAGCACCACTAGCGAGCGCAGATCGCCGCCGCCCACACGCACCAGGTTCTTGGACACGCAGCCGCCTCCCAGCACCATGCCGATGCCGAAGACCAGCCCGCCGACGATATTCGATCCCCAGATGAAATTCGCCCCCGTATACATGGAGAGCGACATGTCGGCCAGGCCCGCGCGCTCGAGCCAGGCCACGCCGAGCATCGCCACCGCGCCCGCCATCAGCCAGGAGCGGAAGCGGCGAAAATCGCCAAAAGCGTTGATGTCCGAGATCGAACCCATGGTGCAGAAATTGGTCCGCTCGACGATGAAGCCGAACACGATCCCGATCACCAGCCCGCCCCAGCCGAGATAAAAGGCGGGGTTTTCGAGCATGATTTCCTTCCAGCCTTCCAGCATCTGTTCCTCCCTGTCAGGCCCGGTCCCGCGCCGGGCTCATATAGTCACATTGCGTTATCATTATATGA
>JALWJU010000666.1 GCA_026997055.1 Paracoccaceae bacterium
GCGAAGCTCAGCCGCGTGGACGGTAGAAATAGTGGACGCCGATGGCAGCGGTCCGTTCGAATCTGCGCGCCCAGGCCGGACTGACCCAGCTGGCATGATAATAGGTCGCGCCCCCGGTCAGCGGGCGGGGCGCGCCGTCGAGCATGGCCCGGGCGACCTTGCCCACGCGGATCCATGCGGCCGGTTCGGTGATCCGCTCGGCGCGCCCGTCGCAGGTATAGGTGAACTGGCAGCGGAAGCGCTGGCCGGTGCCCTGGGTGATCACTCCGCAGACCGTATCGGGGAAGTCGGGGCTGTCCACCCGGTTCATGATCACCTCGGCCACGGCAAACATGCCGCGCACGCTTTCGCCGCGAGCTTCGAAATAGAGCGCTTCGGAGAGGCATTTCCAGTCCGCCTCTCCCGAGGCTTCGGGCTGGGCGGCAAGCCAGCTTTCGGTATATTCCGGCGCATCTGCGCCGGCTGCGACCGGGGCCGTGGCGAGGGTTCTGAACGTGTCGCTGCCCAGGGCCTCCAGGCCGCGCTCTTCCAGGGCCATCAGCTGCCCGAGCGCCTCTCCGGTCATGTCCTGCGCCGTGGCCGGAGCGGCGAAAGCCGCAAGCCCGAGGAAGCCCATGAGCGCCGCTGCGGCCACTGCCCCCGCAAGCTCTCCGCCCTCCCCGCCCGGGGCGGTCCGGGCCCGGAGGCCAGGCTTCGATATGCCGGTCAACGGTCGCATTCGGCGCGGAAATCCTCCTGTCCCTGTCCTTTTCGTATCTCCGTGCCCCGCGTTCTCCCCGCCCGGCAGGGAGCCCGGCGGCAGGAACTCCCGCAGATGCTCCTTGCAGGCCGTATCGGTCCTTTATAGCTCGTTTTCGCCGTTCTGGCCAGACTTCGGGCGGCGGCAGGGCCCGGGGAAGGCCGGGCCGGGCCGCGCATCGGGTATCGCGGGTGCCGGGGCGAGACACCCTGCCGGCTTGACAAGCGCGCAGGCAGCCCCACTCTGGCCCCAAGCGAACCGGACCCGAGGAGACCCGCCATGAATCCCGAAGCCTTTCTGACCCTGCATCGCAACCTGCCGCGCGAAGGCCCGGGAGAGCCCGCGGATATCGAGTGGCTGGGGCGCCAGATCAGCCTGCCCGAGGGCGCGCGCATCTGCGACAATGCCTGCGGGCCCGGCGCCGATATCGGCCCGCTGCTGGCCCTTGCTCCCGGCGCGCAAGTGACGGCGATCGACCGCAATCCGCAATTTCTCGGCCAGGCGGCGGAGCAATGGGGCGAGGATCCGCGTGTCGATCTGCTGCTCGGCGACATGCGCGATCCGGGCGGGCCCTATGATCTGATCTGGTGCGCGGGGGGCGTCTATCTCCTGGGCGTGCGCGAGGCGCTGGAAATGTGGAAGCCGAGCCTCGCCGAGGGCGGGGCGGTGGCCTTCTCCGAGCCCTGCTATTTCAAGGACCCGCCCGACAGCGAGGTGGTCGAGATCTGGGCCGATTATCCGCAGATGAGCGGCGAAGAGGGGATCGACGCGCGGGTGCGTGCGGCCGGCTACGAGACCATCGCCACCCGCAGGCTCTCGGACGATGCCTGGCGCGCATATTACAAGCCGCTGATGGCGCGGATGGAAGAGCTTTACGAGGATGCCGATGACGATCTGCGCCAGGTGCTGATTGCCCATGCCGCCGAGATCAAGGCCTGGGATGAGTATGGCGACGATTTCGGATATCTGCTGAGCGTGGTGCGCCCGGCCGGGCCGGCGCAGGGCTGAGATGGGGGCGCTGCGCATCCGGCCGGCGCCCGCCGCGCGGATGCCGGGCGGGCGCCCTTCGAGGAGCGGGGTCATTGCCGGAAATTCCGGCTGTCCGGGGGCGCGTGCGGCCTGCGCGGGCGGGCCGGGAAGGGCGGGCG
>JALWJU010000667.1 GCA_026997055.1 Paracoccaceae bacterium
GCCCAGCCCCGGAAGCCCCACCAGCAGCGCATGCCCACCGGCAAGCAGGGTCGCCAGCACCTGCCCGACCACCTCTTCCTGCCCGAGCACGCGCTTGCCGATCTCGCCGCGCGCCCGCGCGAGCTTCTCGCCCAGCGCCTCGGCGCCCGCCACCAGATCGTCTTCCGCCTTGCCCATGCTCTCCCTCCGCCGTAGCATCGCGCTGCCGTTTCGTGGCCATTAAAGGCGTTTTTCGCCCGGGGGACAAATGACAAAAGCTGAAACCGGCAAGAAACCTCCCGCCGCCGGAGCCGTTTCGGCGGAAAGCCTCGCATCCTCCGCCCGGCAGGTCGCGCGCAAGGGCCCGGCTCCGGTGCATCTGTGGGACCCGCCCTTCTGCGGCGATCTGGATATCCGCATCGCCCGCGACGGGACCTGGTTCTACCTCGGCACGCCGATCGGCAGGCCGGAGCTTGTGCGCCTGTTCGCCTCGATCCTGAAGCGCGAGGGGAGCGAATATTTCCTCGTTACCCCGGTGGAAAAGGTGCGCATCCGGGTCGATGACGCGCCCTTCGTGGCGGTGGATTTCGAGGTGCGCGGGAGGGGGCGCGCGCAGGTGCTCACCTTTGAGACCAACCTTGGCGACCGCGCCGAAGCCGACCCCGATCGCCCGCTGCGCTTCGAGCGCAACCCGACCACCGGCGAACCCGCACCTTATGTGATGATCCGCTCGGGCCTCGAAGCACTGATCGACCGCAAGAGCTTCCTGCGCCTGGCCGAACTCGGCGTGCATGAAGAGAGGGACGACGGGCGCTGGTTCGGGCTCTGGTCCGGGGGGGTGTTTTTCCCGGTCATCCCCTCACGAGAACTGGAAATATAGACGTATTTTCAAAGCCTCGGCGGATTTGCACCGATGCCCCGGCCTGCTCGCCACCTCACACCGCCGGCCGGCCGAACAGCGCCTCCAGTTCCTCCAGATGTTCCGAGAACACCGCCTGCATCCGCGCCGATGGCTGACGCGCCGCCAGGGTCTCTGCCAGGGGGTCCGGCGCGCGGGCGCTGGCACCGGACATCTCCTCCAGCACGGCATGCCCGCAAAATGGCACATATACCTCGCTGTAGCCGCCCTCATGGACCATCATCAGCCGCCCGCCACACAGATCGCCGGCCAGGTCGCACAGGATCCGGGTCATCTGCCGGAACGTCTCCGCCGTAGCCAGCATCCGCCCCAGAGGGTCCAGCGCACCGGCATCATAGCCGCAGGCGACCACCAGAGCTTCGGGCCGGTATGCGCGCAGGGCCGGCACCACCAACCGCTCCAGCGCCTCGAGATAGGTCGCATGGCCCGCCCCGGGCGGCAGAGGAATATTCATGTTCGCGCCCAGTCCCGCACCTCGCCCCCGATCCGTCGCATCGCCCGTATCCGGCGGATAATTGCGCGCCTGATGCAGCGAAATGGTCAGCACATCGGGATCCTCGTAAAAGATCGCCTCGGTACCGTTGCCGTGATGCACGTCCCAGTCGATCACCGCGACCCGTCGCACCAGCCCCTCCGCCCGGGCCGCGCAGATGGCAATGGCCAGATTGGCCAGCAGGCAGAAGCCGTTGGGAAAATCCGGCAGGCAGTGATGGCCCGGCGGGCGCGAGAGCGCATAGGCGTTGTCCAGCTCTCCCCGGAGCACCGCCTCCAGAGCCGCACTCGCCAGCCCCGCCGCCAGAGCCGCGATCTCGTAACCGCCCCGGGCAAAGGGCGCCCGCAGGCCGATCTCGCCTCCGCCCGCATCGCTCAACTCCTTGAATGTACGCAGATATTCCGCCGAATGCACCCGCGCCAGATCGTCGAATCCGGCCTCCGGCGCACTCTTCACCACCAGCTCGCCCGTCAACCCGGTCACGTCCATCAGGTTCTTCAGACGCCGTTTCGTCTCCGGACTCTCCGGCAGCCCCCCCGCTGCCAGCGGCTGCACCAGACCGCCCAATGGCAGGGTCGCCGCGTAATTCCCGCCACCATGCCAAAGGCAGCGCTCGTCAAAGAAAAACCCCGTCCTCATGCGCCGAGCATGAGCCGCTTCACGCCTCCTGTCCAGCGCTCTTCGCACTTTCAGGAATATCCGCGAATGTCCGGGAAAAGTCTATCGCCGGAGCATCGGCGCTTTCCTGTTCGCAATGGCACCGCCCCAACCCCATGCTTCACCAGATCGCATCCGCCCGAAAGGCGCGAAGGATCGCGAGTCGCGCACCCGATTTTTCGCGGAAAAGCCGGCCCCGGCGCCCGCGACCGGCAATAACGACATGGATGCCGCTCATCCGGCAGGCGGGCTCATGCGGCACTCCGGCGCGCCTCGATCACCTCCCAGATACCGGCGACAACATTCCTGCCGTCAAACCTTTCCAGCTCCTGAAGCCCCGTGGGGGAGGTGACATTGATCTCGGTCAGGTAATCGCCAATCACGTCGATTCCGACGAAGATATGCCCCCGCTCGCGCAGAACCGGGCCGATTCGGGCGCATATTTCCTCGTCGCGCGCCGTCAGAGCCGCTTTTTCCGGGCGCCCCCCCGCATGCATGTTGGAGCGAGTTTCGCCGAGGGGCGGAACCCGATTGATGGCGCCGACCGGAGTGCCATCCACCAGAATGATGCGCTTGTCGCCGGCCGAAACCGCAGGCAGGAATTTCTGCGCGATCAGCGGCTCGCGGCTGATCGAGGCAAACAGTTCGTGCAGGCTGGCCAGGTTGCGGTCCTCGGGACCGAGGCGGAACACCCCCGCACCGCCATTGCCGTAGAGCGGCTTCAGAATGATATCCCCGTGGCGGGCCTTGAAGGCCCTGAGCGTCTCCAGATCACGGGCAATCATGGTCGGCGGGGTCAGATCGGGAAAGTCGAGCACCAGCAGCTTCTCCGGGTGGTTGCGCACCCAGAACGGGTCGTTCACCACCAGAGTCTGCGGGTGGATCCTTTCGAGTAAATGGGTAGTGGTGATGTATCCCATGTCGAAGGGCGGATCTTGGCGCAACCAGACCACATCGAAATCGGCGAGGTTGACCTCGGCCCCCTCGCCGAGGGTGTAGTGATTGCCCGCCTCGCGCCGGACCGTGATCGGCCAGCCGTGCGCCTTCACCGAACCTTCGTCGAAAAACAGCCGGTCCGGCGTGTAGTAAAACAGACTGTGGCCGCGATTTTGCGCTTCTTCCATGATGCGAAAGGACGAATCGGCCCGGATGTCGATCCCCCCGATCGGATCCATCTGCATGGCAACGCGCAAGGATGTCTGCATTCTTTCTTTTCCCTTTCCCTTGTCCATAGATGGGGGAAAGGGGGAGAAAGAACAACCGCCTTTACATTTCCTTCACATATCCTTCACATGCCGAAAGCATTTTCGACCACCTGCATCTGCCCGCTGGCATTTACCAGCGCCACGTCGAACCGTACCGGGGTCAGTTGCCCCTTCGGCTCACCGGCAAGGAACTCGGACGCCGCCCCGTAGATGCGCCGCATCTGTGCCCGGGTGAGGCGCTCGGCGGCGCGTGCGAAATCCCGTGCCTTCTTGACTTCGATGAAGATCAGCCCGTCGCCTTCACGCGCAATGATGTCGATCTCGCCACGCGATCCGCGCCAGCGGCGGGCGGCAATCGGATGCCCGCGCGCCTGATAATCCCTGGCCACACTGTCCTCGGCCGCCAGCCCGGCCCGATAATTCCGCCGCCCGTTCCGTCTGCGCCATTCGTTCATCGCGTGATCATCCTTTCTGACCGCTCTTTCCTGTCGCCTTGCCCTCTTGCAGGGCCAGCGCCGCCTGATAGACCTTGCGCCTCGGCAGCTTGCCGGAAGCGGCCACATGGGCAACAGCATCCCTGATGCTCATCGTCGCCATCGCCTGGCCCAGCGCCGCTTCCATGTCAAATGCGCATCCTCCGCCATCGCCCCGCCCAAGGATCAGCACGATCTCTCCTTTCAAAGGGCGCTCCGACAGGCATTCGCGCAATTCCGCCACCGTGGCGCGCATGACTTCCTCGAATTTCTTGGTCAGTTCACGACAAATCGCCATTTCCCGGCTCTCTTCGCCAAGGTCGCACAAGTCGATTAATAATTGCTGAACGCGTTTCGGGCTTTCGAACAGGATCAGCGTGGCGGGGATATCCAGCAGTTCGGCGAGCCATTTGCGGCGCGCGGGTTTGCTGGCGGGCGCAAAACCGGCAAACAGGAAGCGGTCGCTGGGCAGGCCCGACAGGCTGAGCGCGGCGAGGCTGGCCGAGGGGCCCGGTGCGGAGGTAACCGGGAAGCCGGCCCGGGCCACGTCGCGCGCCAGCGCGAAGCCGGGATCGGCGATCAGGGGCATTCCCGCTTCGCTGGCATAGGCGACCGAGCGCCCTTCGCCGATCAGCTTGAGGAGCCCCGCGCGCCCCGCTTCGCCGGAATGGTCGTGATAGGCGATGAGCGGACGATTGCCCAGCGCCACCCCGTGCAGGCGCATCAGCTTGCGCATGGTGCGGGTGTCTTCGGCGGCGATGACATCGGCCGAGGCGAGAATATCCAGCGCTCTCAGAGTGATGTCGCGTGCGTTGCCGATCGGGGTTGCGACCAGGTAGAGCCCGGCGGGCAGGGGGGTGATTTCCGGTTTCAAGGCTGGACCTGTCTGCTGTTCGCTCTATATGATGGCCCCGAACAGCCGGCACCAGGGGCGCCGGGCACGGGAGTGAGGATATTTGCATGTTCGCCGTTTCGAGACTTGTCCGCAAGGTGCCGGGGCTGTTGGCGGCCGTTTTCGCGCTTCTCTGGCTTTCGGCCTGCGACGTGACCCTGCCCGGTGGCGGCGGCCCGCGGATCGACACTTCGCGCCCGGTGCCGGTGGCGCTGCTGGTGCCGCGCGGCTCGGCGGCGGCCACGGATGCAGTGCTGGCGCAATCGCTTGAAAATGCCGCCCGCCTGGCCATGTCGGAGCTGCGGGGGGTCACCATCGACCTGCGCGTTTATGCAACCGGCGCCAATGCCGCGCGCAGCGCCGAGGTCGCCCGCAAGGCGGTGCAGGAGGGGGCCAGGATCATCCTCGGCCCGGTCTATGCCGCCAATGCCAATGCCGCCGGTACCGCCGTGGCCCCACGCGGGATCAACGTGCTGGCCTTTTCCAACAACCCGGCGATCGCCGGGGGCAACGTCTTCATCCTCGGCAATACCTTCCAGAACACCGCCAGCCGCCTGGTCGCCTATGCCGCCGCGCAGGGCAAGACGCCGATCCTGATCGTCCACGGCAGGGATGGAGCCGAGAGCGCCGGGGCGGCGGCCATCGAGCGCGCCATTGCCCGCGTCGGGGGCAGCCCGGCCGGGGTGGTGAGCTTCGAGCTTTCGCAGAAGGGGGTGATCAACGCCCTGCCGGAGATCGCCGACACCGCGCGCAGCTCCGGCGCCCGTTCCATCTTCATGACCTCCGGCACGACCGGGGCGCTGCCGCTTCTGGCCGGCCTGCTGCCGGAAAACGGCATCAAGCCCGCCGACTACCAGTATATCGGCCTGCAGCGCTGGGACATCCCGGCCAGCGCGCTGTCGATGACCGGGCTGCAGGGGGGCTGGTTCGCCCTGCCCGACCCGGACCTGCAAGGCCAGTTCGCCAGCCGCTACGAGGCTGCCTATGGCGAGCCGCCGCACCCGATCGCCGGGCTCGCCTATGACGGCATCGCCGCCATCGGCGCGCTTGTAAAAGCAGGCAAGGCCGACGCGCTGACCGTAGAGGCGCTGACCCAGCCCTCGGGCTTCGTCGGGGTCAACGGCATCTTCCGCCTGCTGGCCGACGGCACCAACGAGCGCGGCCTCGCGGTCGCGCAGATCCAGGACAAGCAGGTGGTGGTGATCGACCCCGCGCCGAGAAGCTTTGGCGGTGCCGGGCTCTGAGAAGGCGCCGGGGGCGCCCGACAGCAGCACCGGACCAGGCACCGGCGGCGCCGGGGCTGGCGCCAGCCCCGAAACCGGCACTGGCGGGGCGGAGGGTGCGCGGCTCCCCGAAGGGCTGATCTGCCCTGCGGTGGAGATCTTCGACCGGGCGGCGGTGGCCGACAGCCTCGCCGCCGCGCTGGACTCGGCCGGAGACCCCGCCGCCATTCGCGCCGCCACCGTGGCGGTGCTGCGTGCGGCCCAGGAGCGCGGGCGCGCCGCCATCGCCGCCGCCATGGCCGAGCGCCCGCACGAGGCGCGCGGCTGCACCCGGGCGATTGCCTGGCTCACCGACCGGCTGGTGCAAAGCGCGCTCGAAGTCGCCACCGGGCGCCTGCACCCGCTGCCGAACCCCACCGCCGGCGAGCGCCTCGCGGTGCTGGCGGTGGGCGGCTACGGGCGCTTCGAAATGGCGCCCCACAGCGACGTGGACCTGCTGTTCCTGACCCCATACAAGCTCACCGCCTGGGCCGAAAGCGTGATCGAGAGCACGCTCTACATGCTCTGGGACCTGCGTCTGAAGGTGGGGCACGCGAGCCGCACCATCCGCGACTGCCTGCGCCTCGGGCGCGAGGACATCACCATCCGCACGGCGCTGCTCGAGCACCGCTTCCTCTACGGCGACGCGGCGCTTGCCGGGGAGCTGGACGAAGCCCTGTGGGGCAAGCTCTTCAAGGGCACGGCGGGCGAGTTCATCGAGGCCAAGCTCGAAGAGCGCGCCCAGCGCCTGGAGAAGAACGGCAACCAGCGCTACATGGTCGAGCCCAACGTGAAGGAGGGCAAGGGCGGCCTGCGCGACCTTCAGACCCTGTTCTGGATCGCCAAATACCTGCACCGGGTGCGCGACACGTCCGAACTGGTCGCCCAGGGCATGTTCAGCGCCGAGGAATACGAGACTTTCGAGGATGCCGAGGAATTCCTCTGGTCGGTGCGCTGCCACATGCACGATATCGCCGGGCGGGCGCAGGACCAGCTTACCTTCGACCTGCAGGTGGCGGTGGCCGCGCGCATGGGCTACCGGGACCATTCGGGCCGGCGGGCGGTGGAGCATTTCATGCAGGATTACTTCCGCACCGCCACCACGGTGGGCGAGCTTACGCGGATCTTCCTCACCGGGCTGGAGGCGCGGCATGTGAAGCGCGCGCCGCGGCTGATCGGGCTCTTGCGCCGGCGCCGGGCGGCGAAGGGCTTTCGCATCGTGCAAAACCGGCTGACCTTCGCCAGCCCCGACGTGATCCACAAGGACCGGATGATGATCCTGCGCCTGTTTGCCGAGGCGCTGCGCACCGGAGTGCTGATCCACCCCGACGCGATGCGCCTCGTCGCGGGCCACCTGCACCTGATCGACGACGATCTGCGCGCCGACCCGGAAGCGGCGAAGCTCTTCCTCGACACGCTGCTGAAGCACGGCAACCCGGAGCGCGCGCTCAGGCGCATGAACGAGCTTGGCGTGCTCGGCGCCTTCATCCCCGAATTCCAGCCGATCGTGGCGATGATGCAGTTCAACATGTATCACAGCTATACGGTGGACGAGCACACGATCCAGGTGATCTCGAATTTCGCCCAGATCGAGCGCAAGGAACTCGAGGACGAACTGCCCGTCGCCACCTTGATCCTGCGCGAGGGGCGGCCCAACCGCAAGGTGCTGATGGTGGCGATGCTGTGCCACGATATCGGCAAGGGGCGCGACGAGGATCACTCGGTGCTGGGCGCGCGCCTCGCGCGCGGGATCGCGCCGCGACTGGGGCTCACGAAGAAGGAATGCGAGGATGTCGAATGGCTGGTGCGCCACCACCTGCTGATGAGCGACATGGCCCAGAAGCGCGACATCGCCGAGCCGCGCACGGTGCGCGACTTTGCCCGCGCCGTGGGCACGGTCAAGCGGCTCGACCTCCTGACAGTGCTCACCGTCTGCGACATCCGCGGCGTCGGCCCCACCACCTGGAACAACTGGAAGGCGGTGCTCCTGCGCGCGCTCTACCGGCAGACCCGCAAGGTGCTCGAAGACGGGATGGAGGCGATCAACGTGGAACTGCGCGGGGGCGAAGCGCGCAGGTTCCTGCGCAAGGTGCTCGAGGCCGAGGGCTGGGACAAGGCCGAGATCCGCCACGAGCTTTCGCGCCACTATCCGCCCTACTGGCAGGGGCTGCATGTGACCGCGCATGTGGTCTTTGCCCGGCTCCTGCGCGACATCGCCGAGGACGAGGTGAAGATCGACCTCTTTCCCGACGAGGACCGCGACGCGACCCGGATCTGCTTTGCGCTGACCGACCATCCCGGCGTGTTCTCGCGCCTGGCCGGGGCGCTTGCGCTGGTGGGCGCCGGGGTGGTGGATGCGCGCACCTATACCACCCGCGACGGATACGCCACCGCCGCCTTCTGGGTGCAGGATGCGCAGGGCCACCCCTATGCGGCCGACCGGCTGGGGCGGCTCTCGGACATGATCCACAAGAGCCTCAGGGGCGAGATCATCACCCGCGAGGCGATGAAGAGCCGCGACGTGATCAAGAAGCGCGAGCGCGCCTTCCGGGTGCCGACCTCGATCACCTTCGACAATGAGGGCAGCGACATCTACACCATCATCGAGGTCGATACCCGCGA